>CAMPIF010000165.1 GCA_946886245.1 Ectopseudomonas composti
GTACAGTAACATCGATTCCTGACCGAACAGTTACAAAGCAACCTATCTAATAGCACAACAATTTCATCCAGCTGTGACTACTGAGCCACTCCTGCGCTCGGGATAATTTGCCCATCGAAAGCAAACACCAGCGCCGCCACAAGCGGAAGGATGACCACCATGGAACGTACCCTCAGTTCCGCCCTGCTTCAAACTCACAGCGTTGCCAGCGACAAATCGGCCTGGCTGCTCCGCGTTATCGCCACCCTCAGCCTGTGGCAGCGCCGCATCGTCAGCCGTCGTCAACTGGCTCGACTGGATGCCCGCCTGCTCGCTGACGCCGGCATCAGCGAAAATCAGCGTTACGTCGAACTGCAGAAGCCGTTCTGGCGTTAACACCCCGCTTTGCTCCATCCCAATCTGGGATCTTCTGAGAGCTCCACCGCCTCTGCTGCGGTGGGGCTTTCGTTTTATCTGCAACAGTCATCGCCTCAACGAGCAGTACAGTTGCCATAAAGCCGCCACTGCCCCCGCACAATTCCCTTCAGTTGTATCTGCTCGCTTACGAGCACTTGCGAGAACATGAGCTGCCACCCTTGTCTCTCGACAGGAGAACGCCATGGACCGCACTCACGAACCGCTCTCGCAACCTGCACACGACAAGTCTCTACACTGGCTCGGCCTGTATTCGACGCTGCGTCACTGGCAACGCAACCGCCGCACCCGTCGGCAGCTTGCCCTGCTCAATGAGCAACAACTGGCTGACGCCGGCATCAGCACAGCGGAGCGTGAACAGGAACTGGCCAAGCCCTTCTGGCGCTGAACCAGCCATGGAGCGGGAAACCCTGTTGGGCTAAGCTGCGGATGCGGGCAGAACAGCGCCCCGCCCTACCGGAGTGACCCCATATGCACCTGAAGACATCCCTGATTGCAGCGCTCCTTTCATTAGGACTGGCAGGCACCGCCTGCGCCAGCAGCCTGGTCGCGACGACCGATACCCTGGGGGGCGCCCTGGCCGGCACCGCCGAGGGCACCTCTGACGCGACCAGCTCGTTGCGCGACATGAAACAGCTGCGCGCGGCCCGCGATGACGCCGCCAGTTTCGTCGCCAGCGCTGGCGCGATCCGCAGCGCACGGCTCGAAGCGGCCCTGGCGCACATTCGCCGTCATGATACCGAGCTGGCAAAGGCAGATGACCTGGCCCTCGCTCAGGCCATCCTCAGCCTGTGAAAACTTTGTACACGTCTATCACTCGGCTCGCTGCTGACCGGGGCTGCCTGGCCCCGTAAACTTCGCCTACCTGCCAGGTCGCGGGGAACCGCGCCGGCCTGTCCACGTCAAATCGTCCGTTCTGCAGTTCTCGGAGCTCCTTATCATGCGTCGCTCATTCGTCATCGCCGTTGCCGCCTGCGCCCTGTTCAGCGGTATCGCCCAGGCGCAAACCGTGGTCGCCACCAGCAACATCGTGGTGCGCGCCCTGGATCGCAGCATCAACTTCACGTCCGACACCACCACCTCGCTGCGCGACATGAAGGCCGTGGTGCAAGCCCGTGACGACGCTGCCAGCTTCGTCGCCAGCGCCGGTGAGATTCGCGGTGCACAGTTGGAAGCCGCGCTGCAGACCATCCGTCAGCAGTTGCCGCAAGCGCAGGCTGCCAGCGATCTGCAACTGGCCGAAGCCATTCTCGCTCTGTGACCCACCTCGCCGCCTGGTGCTGCGGCGCGCTGCTGGCGATGGCCGCAGGCTTCGCCCAAGCGCAGCTGCGTCTGACGCTGGACGACAGCGCTCTAGGCGCAGCCGAACGCCAGGCGAGCCAGGCCCTGCTGGACGAAGCGATGGCCGTATTGCCCCCGCGCTTCGTCCAGCAACTGGACCGAGAAGTGAGGGTCAGCTGGCGCGCCGGACTGCCCTCGGAGATCTACGGTCAGGTCGGGCGCTTCAGCGGCATCGAGCTCAACGCCGAGCTGCTGCCGAAGCTGGTCGATGGCTCGGCTGCAGAAAATCGCACCGATCGCCCGCACGGCACCCAGCGCCAGGAGTTGCTGGCCACGCTGCTGCATGAGCTGACCCACCTCTACGACCGCGCTCGCCTCTGGCCTGCCGCCGAACGCCGCCACATGAGCCAGTGCCGACAACGCGCCAGTTCAATGGGCGCGGTTGGGCTGCCGGAGGACTGTCGTGGCCAGACCGAGCGGCGTTTCACCCTCAGCGACGATCCCCGTCTGCTCGATCTGGCCGGCTGGCCGCAACGGGTCGGCCAGCATGGCGCGCGCGATCTGAACAATGGCCAGGTCGCACGCAGCCCGGACAGCTACGAGCTGACCAATGCGCTGGAGTTCGTCGCGGTCAACCTCGAATACTTCCTGCTCGACCCCAGCTACGCCTGCCGCCGCCCCTCGCTGGCGCGCTATTTCCGTGAGCACTTCGACTGGACGCCGCCCAGCGAGAACTGCGCCAACGACTATCCCTACCTCAATGCCGGGCGCGACTTTGCCTTGCAGCCACTGGGGCGCCTCGACCCCGAACGCGTCTATGAGGTCGACTACCTGCTCGCCGAGGCCAACGATGCCTGGATGAGCCGCTGGGGCCACAGCATGCTGCGCCTGGTGGTCTGCGCACCGGGCCGGCCACGTGGCCCGGACTGCCGCCTGGATCTCGACCACCACCTGGTGCTGTCCTACCGTGCCTTCGTCGGCGACCTGCAACTGTCGAGCTGGGATGGCCTGACCGGCGTCTATCCATCACGCCTGTTCGTCCTGCCGCTGGAGCAGGTGATCGATGAATACACCAAGGTCGAGCTGCGCAGCCTGGCCTCGGTACCGCTGCGCCTGTCGCGCGACGAGGTCGAACAGCTGGTGGTACGCGCTGCCGAACAGCACTGGAGCTATGACGGCGACTACTACTTCGTCTCCAACAACTGCGCGGTGGAAACCCTCAAGTTGCTGCGCAGCGGCACCGCTAACCCGCGCCTGCATGCGCTCGACAGCATCCTGCCCAATGGTCTGCTGGAACTGATGGATGCTCGCGGCCTGGCCGACACCACAGTGCTCGACGACCCGCGCGAGGCCCTGCGTCTGGGCTATCGCTTCGACTCCTTCCGCGAGCGCTATCAGGCCATGTTCGCCGTGCTGCGCCAGCGCCTGCCCATCCAGCAGGACAGCGTCGAGTCCTGGCTGGAACAGTCCGCACAGGCTCGCCGCCAGTGGTTCGACGAGGCCGACCTGCGCGCCAGTGCCGCCCTGCTGCTGCTGGAGCAGGCCGCGCTGCGCCGGCAACTGCTGCTGGCCCAGGACGAACTGAAGCGTCGCTACCTGACCGGCCGCGCCGCTGGCGATCCGAGCCTGAACAAGGCCGGTGCCGCGCTGGAACAAATTCTCGCAAACAGCGGTTTCCTCAGCCGCCCGGCCGAACTGCTCGAAGGCGGTTACGGCTTGCCGCAACAGAAGGAATGGCAGCGCCTCGAAATCAGCAGCCGTGAGCGCCAGCAGCAACTGCGCCAACTCAGCGATGAACTCGATGACGAAGTGCGCAACCTGCTGCAACCCGAGCGCCTGGCCGAACTGGAGGCCAACGAGGCCAACCTGGTGGCATTGGGCGAACACCTGCGTGCGTTGCACAAGGCCAGTGGTGGCCTGGAACTGCCCTAGCAGCGAAAGTTTGCGTAGCCCGGATGCAATCCGGGGCAATATCGATCAGACAAGACTCCGAAGCAGCCTTTCGTAGGAGCCCCGCCCCGGGGCGAGCTTTTCAAACCTGCCGCGCCACGCTTCGCGGCGTGCCGCCGCCCACTGCACAGTCACAGGCTCAGCTCCCGGATTGCCTCCGGGCTACGAATCGAGGTCCCTGGGAATGATCTCTTGGTTTTCTTCCGGCAGGTGCGGGTCGACCGTCAACCAAGGCAGCCGACTGCCTACCCAGATATGCCGATCCGCCGGGGCCTGCTCCGGTTCGTCCAGCGTGGCGACGGTCACATCCAGCGTGTCCGGGCTGAGCGAAGTGAACAACGTCAGATGCGCGCCGCAGTCAGCGCAGAAGTAGCGCATGCAGCTGGCCGATGAGGCGAAGGCCTTCGGCGTGCCGCGCAGCCAGTGAAATGCCTGGCGCGGCACCGTGACCCAGGTGGTGAGAATGCCGCCGCTGCTGCGCCGGCAGATCGAGCAATGACAATGAGCGATGTCCGTCAGCGGTGCATCGATCCGATAGCGCAGTGCGCCGCACTGGCAGCCGCCCTGATGTTCGATCGTCATCTTGTCTCCGCCTTGCATTGCTCCGCGCCGCTGACCAAGATAGGCGCTCACCATCATCGGGGGTTGCCGTGATAGACCTGTTGCTAGCCTTGTGGCCGCTGTTCGCCATGATAGTCGCCGGCTACTGGCTGCGCCTGCGCGAGTTCCCCAGCGAAGCTTTCTGGCCGGGTGCCGAGCGCCTCAATTACTTCATTCTGTTCCCTGCGCTGCTGTTCTCCAGCCTGGCCCGTGCGCCACTGAACAACCCGGCCTTGCCGCGCCTGGCGCTGGCGGTGCTGCTCGGCCTGGGTATCGCCTGGCTGGCACTGCTGCTGGTACGCCGCCTGCGTGGCTGGCCCGCCGGGCGTTTTGGCGCCTTCACCCAGGGCATCCTGCGCTTCAACACCTATCTGGGCCTGGCTGCGGTCGGCAGCCTGTTTGGCCAGGAAGGCCTGACCCTCGCCGCGCTGATGCTGGCCTTGATGGTGCCGACGGTGAACGTGCTGTCGGTGTGGTCGCTGACGGCCGAGCGCGGCGTCAGCGCACGCAGCCTGCTGCTGCCGATCATCAAGAATCCGCTGATCCTCGCCTGCGTCGGCGGCGCGCTGTTCAACCTCACGGGCATCGGCCTGCCAGGCGGCACGGATCGCCTGCTCAGCCTGCTCGCTGCAGCCAGCCTGCCGCTGGGCCTGCTCTGCGTTGGCGCGGCGCTCAAGCCCGAACAGCTGGGCGGGGAAATTCCCGCATTGGGCTGGAACAGCGCGCTGCGCCTGTTGGCGATGCCGCTGCTGGCCTGGGGCGTAGCCTGGGCGCTGGCACTGCCAGCAATGGAAAGCGCAGTGTTGGTCCTGTTCTTCGCCCTGCCGACCGCGCCTACCGCCTATGTGCTGACCCGCCAACTCGGCGGCGACAGCCAACTGATGGCCGGCATCATCACCCTGCAAACGCTACTGGCAGCGGGCAGCCTGGTGGCGATCATGATGTTGCTGGCCTGACTGGCCCGCTACTCCACGTAGCTCTCGATCAGCCGCTGATATTCGCCGCGCGCCTTGAGTGCTTCGAGGCCACGGTTGAAGCGCTCGATCAACTCTGCAGCGCGCGGATGCTGTCGGGAGACGATGAAGTGCAGCGTACTGCTCTGGAGCGGCGCTCGTGACCGATGAAACTGTGCCAGATCGGCGCCCGCACTCTGCAAAGCGCTATCGCCCAGGTTACGGTCAGCAAGGAAGAGGTCGTCACGTTCGAGCAGCAACAGCCGCGCACATTCCTGCAGCCCCAGCGGGGAATGTATGCGTAGCACGCCCTGCTCGAGCAGTTGCTGGATAGCCGCCGGCGGCTGCCAGCCCAACGGATAGCAGAGTCGCCGACCGATCATGGCGGGCAGATCATCGAGTTCGATGTGATCACCGGCCCGGCTGAAGATGTACTGCTCGGCCACATAGATGGGCGCCGAGTAGAGAAACTCCGCCTCGCGCTCGGCAGAACGGACGTAGGGAAAGGTGGCGTCGTACTCAACGCGCCTGGCCTTCAGGTAACCGCGATTCCAGGGCAGCCAGTCGAGCGTGATTGCCGCCCCCTGCTCGGCCAGTGCCGCACGCACCACCTGGGTGAGCATGCCCTGCCCAGGCAATGCCTTGCCAGTGAACGGCGCATAATCATCGCCCGTAGCCAGGTGCAACACCTCGGCTCGCGCCGATGCGCACAACAGCAGACTCAGCAGAGCCGCCCCCCATAATCCCACCATCGATCTCCAGTCACTGGCGTGCAATCGCCTTCCTGCCCTGATCATTGACTCTTGCTCTCACAAGCACGGCTGTCCAGTGCCACCAGGCCATAGGGCGACAATTCGTCCCGTTCTCTTGATACGCAGCAACAGGCTGGGCAGGACGCCGTCTATTCTTGCCGCAACACGAACGAGATGCGGCACTCCGATGAATGACACCAACGCTACCGATCAGCCTGACGTTTTCCCCTACCTGCAACTGATCCACCAGCAAGGCGGCTCGGACCTGTTCTTCAGCGTCGGCGCACCACCGCACATGAAGGTCGAGGGCCACAGTCAGCCGCTGGGTCAGCGCATCATGAAGGCCGGCGAAGTGCAGCAACTGGCCTATCAGTTGATGACGCAGAAACAGATTGCCGAGTTCGAACGCGACCTGGAGATGAACCTGGCGGTCAGCCTGCAGGGCGCTGGACGTTATCGGGTCAACCTCTACTACCAGCGCGGCGAAGTGGCCATGGTGGTGCGCCTGATCAAGAGCCAGATTCCCAGCTTCGAAGCGCTCGGCCTGCCGAAAATGCTGGAGAAGCTGGCCATGCAGGATCGCGGGCTGATCCTGGTCACCGGCGCGGCAGGCTCAGGCAAATCCACCACCCTGGCGGCGATGCTGGATTTCCGTAATCGCCACAAGAGCGGACATATCGTCTGCATCGAAGACCCCATCGAATTTCTCCACAGCCACCAGCGCTCGATCATCGACCAACGTGAAGTGGGCCTCGATACCCACAGCTTCGACGATGCCCTGCGCAACGTGCTGCGCGAGGCGCCGGACGTGATCATGCTCGGCGAGATCCGCGACGCCGACACCATGCAGCACGCGCTGCATTACGCCGAGACCGGCCACCTGTGCGTGGCCACGCTGCATGCCACCAGCAGCAGCCACGCCATCGAGCGTATCGCCCGTTTCTTCCCCGACGAAGCCCGCAAGCAGGTGCTGGCCGACGTGGCGCACAACCTGCTCGCGGTGATCGGCCAGCGCCTGGTACCGGGCATCGCGCAAAAACGCGTGGTCGCGGTGGAGCTGATGCTGGGCACGCCCTATATCCGCGACCTGATCCAGCGCGATGAACTGGAGGCGTTGCGCGAAGCCACGGCGAGGGCGGCTGAACAAGGTCTGCAGACCTTCGACCAGCACCTGTTCGCCCTGCTCGAAGCCGGCCGCATCAATCTGGCCGAAGCGCTCAAGTTCGCCGACTCGCGTACCGACCTCAGCCTCAAGTTCAAGCTCGAACGCGGGTTCTCTGCAGACGACGCCGAACTCAAGGTGCTGCGCGACGGTTGACTGGCTTTATGGGCGATTTCGGCCGATGCTCATCTATACAGGCCGAAACCATAACTCCTCATCGGCCGTCTTTCAGGGGGGCCGATTCATGCTGACCCTGCTGCATTTGCTGTCAGCCATTGCTCTGTTGGTCTGGGGCACACACATCGTACGTACCGGCATCCTGCGCGTGTTCGGCTCGCAGTTGCGCAAGGTACTCAGCCACAACATCGGCCGCCGACCGCTGGCGTTCGTCGCCGGCATCGGCGTCACGGCGCTGGTGCAGAGCAGCAACGCCACGGCCTTGCTGGTCACCTCCTTCGTCGCCCAGGGCCTGATGGCGCTGGCGCCAGGCCTGGCGATCATGCTCGGTGCTGACGTCGGCACGGCGCTCATGGCCCGCGTACTGACGCTCGACCTCAGTTGGCTCAGCCCGCTGCTGATCTTTCTCGGGGTACTCTTCTTCCTCTCGCGTCGGCAGACCCGCGCTGGCCAGCTCGGCCGCGTCGCCATCGGTCTGGGCCTGATGCTGCTGGCGCTGGAGCTGATCGTCGCCGCCGCCACGCCCATCACAGAAGCACGCGGGATTCGCGTGCTGTTCGCGTCACTGACCGGCGACCTGCTGCTCGACGCGCTGGTCGGTGCGTTGTTCGCCCTGCTCACCTACTCCAGCCTGGCCGCCGTGCTGCTCACCGCAACCCTGGCCGGTGCCGGGCTGATCAGCCTGCCGGTGGCCATCGGCCTGGTGATCGGCGCCAACATCGGCAGCGGTCTGCTGGCCTTTCTCACCAGCAGCCTGCAGAACCCGGCCGGGCGTCGCGTGGCGCTGGGCAGCCTGATCTACAAACTGATCGGGCTGGTGCTGGTGCTGCCGGTGCTGCAGCCATTGGCCGACTGGCTGGACAGCCTGAATTGGCGCGCGGCGGAACTGGTGATCTTTTTCCACCTGCTCTACAACAGCCTGCGCGCCGTGCTGATGTTGCCCAGCGTCGGGCTGATGGCGCGCTTCTGCAACTGGCTGCTGCCGGACCGTGCCGACGACAGCGGCATCGCCCGACCACGCCACCTCGATCCGACGGCCCTGACCACGCCCAGCCTGGCGCTGGCCAACGCCGTGCGTGAAACCCTGCGCGTGGGCGACAAGATCGAAGCCATGCTCGGCCATCTGCAGCCAGTGCTGGAACAGAACCAACCCGCGTTGAACAAGGAGCTGCGCAGCCTCAATGACGATGTCGCCAGCC
>CAMPIF010000166.1 GCA_946886245.1 Ectopseudomonas composti
GGTCGCCGAACGCACCTTTGAGCTGTCGAAACTGAACCAGGCACTGACCGAAGCCAAGGCCCACGCCGAAGCTGCCAACCAGTCGAAGACGCGCTTCCTCGCCGCAGTCAGCCATGACCTGATGCAACCGCTCAATGCAGCCCGCTTGTTCTCTGCGGCGCTGGCCCACCAGGATGACGCACTGCCCAACGAAGCTCAGGAGCTGGTCCGGCATCTGGACAGCTCGTTGCGTTCAGCCGAGGACCTGATCACCGATCTGCTGGATATCTCGCGCCTGGAGAACGGGCGAATCACCCCGGATCGTCACGCATTCGCCCTCTCCAGCCTGTTCGATACCCTCGCCGCCGAGTTCGGCGTGCTGGCAGCCGAACAGGGTATCGACCTGCGCGTGCACGGCAGCCGGCAGTGGATCGACAGCGACATCAAGCTGCTGCGCCGGGTATTGCAGAACTTCCTGACCAACGCCTTCCGCTACGCCAAGGGCCGCGTGGTGCTGGGCGTGCGCCGTGAAGGCGGACAATTGCGCCTGGAAGTCTGGGACCGCGGCATGGGTATCCCCGAAGACAAGCGCAAGGTGATCTTCGAGGAGTTCAAGCGCCTGGACAGTCACCAGACTCGTGCAGAGAAAGGCCTGGGCCTGGGCCTGGCGATTGCCGACGGCCTGTGCCGCGTGCTCGCCCATCGCCTGGAAGTGCGTTCCTGGCCAGGCAAAGGCAGCGTGTTCAGCGTCAGCGTGCCGCTCGCGAGAAAACCGGCGCCGAAGCCACAAGGCCCTGCCGTACCGGCCGTGGATGGCCAACCCCTGCAGGGCACCCAGGTGATCTGCATCGACAACGAAGACAGCATCCTCACCGGCATGCACAGCCTGCTGTCGCGCTGGGGCTGCCAGGTGTGGACGGCGCGCAATCGCCTGGAGTGCGAGCACCTGCTCAGCGAAGATGTGCACCCGCAGTTGGCGCTGGTCGACTACCACCTCGACGAGGGCGAAACCGGTACCGAACTGATGGCCTGGCTACGCACGCGCCTGGGCGAACCGGTGCCAGGCGTGGTGATCAGTGCCGACGGCCGCCCGGAGCTGATCGCCGAGGTGCATGCCGCCGGCCTCGACTACCTGCCCAAACCGGTCAAGCCTGCAGCCCTGCGCGCCCTGCTCAGCCGTCATCTGGCGTTGCGCGGCTAGGGGGAGTTGGCGACGGCGCTCCCCTTTTGCTCCTGCAGGACGGGTACGACCCGCCTGCGTGTCAATGGCGGGTTGCACCCGCCTGCGTGTCAATGGCGGGTTGCACCCGCCCTGCTCGGCGGCACAATCACCTGTGGCTGCAGCTCACTCGCCCACTTCGTCCAGCGCCGGCAGATCGGCAGAGCGTTCGAGCAACTCGCCCGGCAGGCTCTTGCTCGCGCGGGCGCCCAGCAGCTTGAGGTTTTCCACACGGCCAATGAGGTTGCCGCGACCGTCCACCAGCTTGTTGCGGGCACTGGCGTAAGCCTTGTCCAATTGCTGCAGACGACTGCCCATCTCGTCCAGATCGGCGACAAAGGCAACGAACTTGTCGTACAGCTGTCCCGCACGCTCGGCGATCTCACGCGCGTTCTGGCCCTGGCGCTCCTGGCGCCAGAGGCTGTCGATCACCCGCAGGGTAGCCAGCAAGGTGGTCGGGCTGACGATCACCACCTGCTGTTCGAAGGCGTCCTGGAACAGGTCCGGCTCGGCTTGCAACGCTGCGGCGAAGGCGGCCTCGATGGGCACGAAGAGCAGAACGAAATCCAGACTGTGCAACCCTTCCAGGCGCTGATAATCCTTGCCGGACAGCCCCTTGAGGTGACTGCGCAGCGAGATCAGATGTTGCTTCAGCGCCTGCTGGCGAATCGGCTCGTCCGCAGCCGCGACATACTGCTGATAGGCGCTGAGACTGACCTTGGCATCGACGATCACCTGCCTGTCGCCCGGCAGGCGGATCAGCACATCAGGCTGAAAGCGCTCGCCGCCAGCGCCCTTGAGGCTGACCTGGGTGTGGTACTCACGCCCCTTCTCCAGGCCGGCATGTTCCAGCACCCGCTCCAGCACCAACTCGCCCCAGTTGCCCTGGGTCTTCTGGCCCTTGAGTGCACGGGTCAGATTGGTCGCCTCGTCGCCCAGGCGCTGATTGAGTTGCTGCAGACGTTCGAGCTCCTTGCTCAGGGAAAAGCGCTCACGTGCCTCTTGCTGGTAACTCTCGTCGACACGCTTCTCGAACGCCTGGATGCGTTCCTTGAGTGGGTCGAGCAACTGGCCGAGGCGCTGCTGGCTGGTCTCTGCGAAACGCTGCTCGCGCTCATCGAAGATCTTCGTCGCCAGCTCGGAGAACTGGGCGCGCAGTTCATTGCGCGCGCCCTGCAGATCATCGAGGCGCTGTTGCTGGTTGTCGCGGCTTTCCTGCAACTCGGCCGCCAACGCCGCACACTCGGCAGTGAGCCGGCGCAATTCGGCTTCGTTGCGTTCGCGCTGCTGATTCCAGGACTGCGCGGCCTCGCGTGCGATCTGCCGCTCCTGTTGCAGCAGCTCATTCTCGCGACGCAAGCCGGCCAGCTCGGTCTGCTGCTCCACCTTGATCTCGCTGACTTCGGCCAACTCGGCGCGACAGGCATCGAGCTGCGCCAGCAAACCGGCCTGGCCCAGTTGCACATGCTCCAGTCGCTCCTGCAGCAGCGCCTGCTCGCCTTGCTCGCGAACCAGCCGGCGCTGCAAGGACCAGAGACCGGCCAATAGCGGAACCAGCGCAACGACGGCGCCGAGGGCGAGAGACAGGGGATCGATTGGCATAGACGCTCCATGTTTGACCGCCGTGCAGTATACCCAGCCGGCGATTTACAGGGGGCCAGCATGCAATCAGCGCGACAGCCGCTCCAGCTCCAGCTGAGCACTGCGGTCGCCCGCGCGAGCAGCCTGGCGTAGCAGCTCATAACCGATGCGGCGATCACGGGTATTACCGCAATCGCGGCACAGCAGCTGACCCAACCGGCTTTGCGCCTGCACACAGCCTTTGCGTGCGGGCTGCTTGAGCAGGTTGCCGGCGATGCGTTTGACGCTCGGCGTTTGTCCCAGACGCGGGCTGTCGAGCAGCCAAAGCGCAACGCGCATGGGCAGACGAGAAGAACCGGAACGAGTTGCAGGGGCTGAGGAAGGCAAAGCGCGAGGCATAAATAAAGGGGGGTGACTGCCGGGGCGCGCCACTCTACTCCTTTTTTCTCGAAGGTAAAGCCTTGCCTGCCGGATCGATTGCGACTGCAGAAAAGAGCTCCCTCACAATCCACAGAAGCTGTGGATAACTCCGTGAACAACTTGGGCGAAAGCAGTCACAGGCCTGATGCTGTGGGGCTCTCAGTCAAACTGTCGATTTTTTCACCAATGAAAAAAGTTCATATTTTTCATTGACTTAAAAATCAACCACGAAAAATCAAGCGTTTAGCGGCGTTTCTGACAGTGATATGACAGCCTGCTTCAGCATTGTGCACAACTCCCTGCGACAGATCCGCGCAGCGCTCTGTTTCGGGGCATCTGACGCGCCAGCGCAGACGTCACGCGGGGTACGGCAATTGCCCCTGCACCAGGAACTGCTCCCGGTGAAACAAGCGCGGCTGATCCGGCGTCTGCGCATGCTTGAACGCCACATACTCGTCCGTGGTTTCGCACAGCCAGGCCGTGAGGTTGCGCGGGCGTTTTTCCGCGAACGCAGTCGGCACGTAGAGCGCGACATTACTGCCACCCTCAGGACAGCGCGCCGAGCGGTACTCGAACGCCTCGATACCGACCGTACGCATGACCGCACCCAGGCGCTGAGACACGCGGTAATCGCTAGGGTGGGCCAACAGCGCGCCATGTTGATCGAAAGGCGGCTGTTGCAACTGGATACCACGCTCGACGTGGTAACGCGCCTCGAACGTGGAGTGCTCGGAGAGAATACGGCCACTGGGCGGCGCGCTGGCCATGCCACTCCACAGCACGAAGCGGTAGTAAGCAGCCTCGGCCATCGCCGTTTCCAGGCGCATGGCCGCGTAGAACAGACTGGGTTCGTGCACGGTGCCGAAACGCGAGCCCCAACGTAGCGGTGGATAGCGAAACGGTGTCTTGAGCAGATAGTGCAGTGCCTCGGCAGCCTCCGGCAGCGGCGGTTTGCTGCTCTCGAGCAGATCCTCGAGCAGGGCCTGTTCGGCCAGGTTATCCACCAGTTGCAGGGTCGCGACCTGCGCCTGGCTCTCCACCATGCGCAGCAGCTTGCCGCGCAACGGTCGAACCTGCCGTTCGCCTTCACATAGTTGCCAGATATCCATGGCGATCCCTCCTTAAAGCGTAGAGCCTGCTCAAAGAATCGCGAGCTAGAGCCGTGCAAGGCAAAAACAGGCGAGGAAGCGGAGTGTACTTTTGTACATGAGCATTCCGAGCCTGTTTTTAACGCAGCAGGGCCGACGCGCAGCAGGCTTTGAGCAGGCTCTCAGACCTTGCCGCGAATGGCGTCCAGATACTCGACGACGCGCACCAGCCCCTGCACCTGACTCATCTGCTGCAGCGGAATGCCTGCCAGATGACGATTCTCGGTGCGCAGGAAATGGCGCATGTCCTGCTGATTGCCGCCAAACAGGGCAAACAGCGCGCGATAGGCGCGAATCAGCAACAGCGCCAGCTCGCCGGTCTTGCTCTGCGGACGCAAACCGCCCTGCTCGTTCCAGCGGCTGATGGCACTGCGATGGACGCCGACGATATCGGCCAGCTCCTGCTGCGTCAGCCCCAGCTGCTCACGGGTATTGAGCAGCGCTTTGGCCAGTACCGCATCGGCATCGGGCTGAGAGCGAGTCAGGGCACTCATCACATTCTCCTTAGCTCGTTTACGACAAAGCAAATATTAAAAGCTGTTAATACACAATAGCACGGAAAGCCGCTTGGCACTCACTCGAGCATGGGGTACCGTCCAGTGGACCGCACCGAGCAAGGAACACTCATGAGTCGCCGGCGTTTCTGGCTGAGCACCTGCGTAGCGATACTGGCGCTGCTGTCGCTACTGGCCTGCTATGTCGGCTACCGCGTGCAGCACCTGCTCGAGGAACAGCACATCGAGCTGGACTGGCAGCGACTGGGGCTGTCCTGGCGCGGCCTGCAGCTCCAGGGTGCAAGTTTGGTGCAGCGCCGTGACGGCGAGCTGCAGGTACAAAGCGGTCAGTTGCGACTCTACTGGCTGGCCCGTGAAGCACCTCGCTACCGCCTGGTTGCCCAGGATTTACGCCTGTCATGGCAACCCACCCTGGGAGAGTCCGAGAGTCCGAGCGACAGCGATCTGACCAGCCTCCTGCAAACCCTGAGCAATGCCCTGCCATGGCTTCCACGGCACATCGAACTGCGCAACGCCCATGCGCAACTGCCCTGCAGCAGCGGCCGCTGCGCACTGCAGGGCGACCTCGACCTTGGGTTCACGGACGATACCGTGCAATTGCAGACGCTGCTGCTGCGCGGAGCACACAGGGCGCAGTTGCAAGCGCAACTGACCGGGCTGGGCAGCGAGCTGAACAGCCCGCGACAGCTGCAGATGAACCTGCATCTCGACGATCAGCCGCAGATCGCCCTGCACAGCGACTTGCAGGCTCGGGCCGGTGCCCTGCAATGGAGCGGCGAGCTTAAGATTACCGCGCTGCAGGACATGGCCTGGCTCGCCGAGTGGCTGGGCGAGTGGACGCTGCTCGACGCTGCCGCTCTACCGGCAACGCCCCGCCAGGCCGGCATGAACGCTCAGTGGCAACTGCAGGTGCCGCAGAGCACCGCTACGCTCGGCAAACTGCTGGCCACCTCCGGATGGCTGCGGGTCGACACGCAGATACCGCACCCCTGGCCGCTTCCCGGTGTCGGCCTGGTCAGCGGTGAACTGGCGCTCGATCTACACAACACCCAGGGCTGGTGGCAGGCCCGCCGCTTGAACGGCCAGCTGCAGCTCGACACCCGTGATGCCCCCTGGCTGACGTCGCTGCCGAGTGGGCTGCGGCCGCAGCACTTGCAGCTGCACCTCTCACCACTGGGTGGCGATGCCGATGAAGCGCTGGCCCTGCAGTTGAACGTCAGCGGTCAAGGCCCGCTGGAACTGCAGGCGGATGCCGAGTTTGCCCTGCACCAATCCCCCGACTGGGCACTCGACGTTCGACACCTGCAGCTCGAGGCTCGCAGCAAACGCCTGGACCTGGCTGACAGCCGTCTCGATGACTTGCGTCTGAGCGTTGGCCTCAAAGGCAACGTCACGCAGCAGCAGTTGCAGCTCAGCCTGGCCGACAGCTCGCGCCTCGACGTCCAGCGCCTGCGCAGCGCCGAGCTGGACCTGCAGCAAGCCCAGGCGACGCTGGCCGGCCTCAGCCTGAGCGGCGACCCGAGCGCACCAGCCCTGTCCGGCCCGCTGGGCCTGCGCATCCAACGCCTGCACCATCCCCAATTGCAGGCCCAGGGCTGGCAATGGCAGGGACGCGTGCAGGCCGACAACGGCAGCCAGACCCTCGACGGTGCATTACTGGCCGATTCGGGCCTGAGCATGGCGCTGCGCCTGAACCACACGGCCAATGCACTGAACGTCAACGCCACCCTGGACGAGTTGTTCCTGCGCGCCGGCAATCCACTGGCACAAACCCTGGCCGACTGGCCGCCGCTGCTGACGCTGGACAACGGCCGCGTTCAGGCCGAGGCCGACCTGCAACGACCCAGCGGCAAGCCCTTGCAACTCAAGGCCAGCCTGACAGGCAAGGGCTTGGCCGGCATCTATGACCGCACCAGCTTGAGCGGCCTCGATGCCGAGTTGCGGCTGCAGCTGAGCGGTGACCGACTTCGCCTCGACCTGCCACGGTTGAGTGCCAAGCAGCTCGACCCCGGCATCGAGCTCGGCCCCTTGCAGCTGCAGGCCAGCTACCAGGCCAGCCTGCAACGGCCACTGGCGGGCAGCCTGACCCACCAGCGCGCCGAACTGGGCATTCTCGGCGGTAGCCTGAGCCTGGCACCGGCGACCTGGGCACTGGAGCAGCCCAGCCAGTTGCTGCCCCTGCAGCTCAGTGGCCTGGATCTGCAGGAGCTGTTTCGCGCCTATCCGGCCGAAGGGCTGGCCGGTAGCGGACTGATCGACGGCACCCTGCCACTGCGCCTGGATGGAGCCATCAGCATCGAAAAGGGCCTGATCGAAGCCCGGTCACCGGGTGGGCGACTGAGTTTTCATTCACCACGCATCAGCGCCATGGGTCAGGCCAACCCCGGCATGAAGCTGGTCACTGACGCGCTGGAGGACTTTCACTACGATCAGCTCAGCAGTAGCGTCGACTATGATCCGTCCGGCAAACTGCTGCTGGGCATGCGCCTGCATGGACAGAACCCGGCCATCGAGAAAGGCCGGCCCATCCACTTCAACATCAATCTGGAAGAAGACATTCCGGCCTTGCTGGCCAGCCTGCAGTTGACCGACAAGGTAAGCGGCATCATCCAGCAACGGATTCAGCAATGGATGCGCCAGCGTGTCCCCCAAGAACCAAAGGAGTAGCGCCATGCGCACGTACCGCCTCCTCGCAGTCCTGAGCCTGGGGCTGCTATGCCAGGCCTGTACCCCGACGGTACAACTGGCGATGCCGAACGAACCGATCAACATCAACCTGAACGTCAAGGTCGAGCACGAAATCTACATCAAGGTGGACAAGGCTCTGGACAATGTATTCAACGAAGACAGTGGTCTGTTCTGAGACCGCCATGTCGGTATGAACAGGTTCTACGGAGAGAGACGATGATTCGATACATTTCGACCCTGCTGCTGGCGCTGACCCTCAGCCTGCCGGCCTACGCACTGAACCTCAACCAGGCCATGAGCGCCCTCGGCGATGCCAAGGCCAGCGGCCAGTTGGGCGAGCAACCCAACGGCTACCTGGGCGTGGTCAAACCCGGCGGCCAGGCCGACGAAATCGCCCGCCTGATAAACCAGGCACGGCGCGCCGAGTATCAGAAGGTGGCGCAGGACAATGGCATCAGCCTCAACGACGTGGAAGCCATCGCCGGCAAGAAGGCCATCGAGCGTACGCCCAAGGGGCAATTCATCCAGCTCAACGGCCAGTGGCTGCAGAAGTAGCAGCCATGCTCGAGCACCGGGAGCGCGCAGCGCCCTGTAGAAACGAAAGAACCCGCCTAGGCGGGTTCTTTTTTGCGCGAACAGTAATCAGGCGCCAGCTTTGCTCACGGCATCCTTGATCAGGGTCTGCAGCTCGCCCTTCTCGTACATCTCGGAGAGGATGTCGCTACCGCCGACCAGCTCACCGCCGACCCACAGCTGCGGGAAGGTTGGCCAGTTGGCGTACTTCGGCAGGTTGGCGCGGATTTCCGGGTTCTGCAGGATGTCGACGTAGGCGAACTTCTCGCCGCAGCCCATCACCACCTGGGCAGCACGGGCGGAGAAGCCACAC
>CAMPIF010000167.1 GCA_946886245.1 Ectopseudomonas composti
GGCCTCGGCCAACTGGTCGCAGAGCAGTTTCGCCGCTTCCAGCGACGGTAAGTCCACCATCGTGGCGGGCAGCAGCCAGTCTGGCAGCCTGCGCATCGGTGGCTGGCAGGTGGACGTCGAAGGCGAGCTGGACGATGACGAGATCAAGGCGCTGGAGAAGCTTTTCAGTCAGGTTCAGGATCTTTCCGATACCTTCTACGCTGGCGATCTGGGAGGTGCCTTCGACCGAGCCATGGCGTTGGATATGGACGGCGAGCAACTGGCTTCGATGTCGCTGCGCCTGACGCAGACCACTGTGCGCCAGGCCACCGATGCCTATGGCGCCGTGGCCGGACAGGGCGCCAGTGCGGTCAATGCCGGGCTGCAGGACTATGCCCAGGGCCTGCTCGATGCGCTGCGCAGTGCCGAGGACCTGGCGCAGGATGCCGGCGGCATGCTCAAAGAGTTGCTCAAGGGCGGTTTCTCGCTCGACGAGCGCTTCGACCTGCCGCGTCTGGAAAAGGCCGACAGCCTCAACCGCAGCCTGCTCGACGGCTTGCAGTCGCTGCTCGCCGGTCAGGCGGGCGACACGGGTGCTGACGCGAGCTGATTCCGGCCGGTGCTAAACTGCGTACCTTGCTGATACCGAGGTGCGCTCATGACGCCTGAATGCCAACTTTTCGGAACCCTGGGTTGCCATCTTTGCGAGGTGGCCGAGGCGCTGCTCATGCCATTCGTGGAGAATGGTCTGCTGGTCGAACTGATCGACATCGCCGAGCATGAGGGGATGGTCGAGCAGTACGGCTTGCGCATTCCGGTGCTGCGCCGTTGCGACAGTGGCAGCGAACTGAACTGGCCATTCGATGCCGAGCAGGTGGTGGTTTTTCTGAGCTGAACGGCGGTACCGACAAATCGAAGGCAATAAAAAACCCGCCGGTTAGGGCGGGTTTTTTGATTGGTCGGAGAGACAGGATTCGAACCTGCGACCTTCTCGTCCCGAACGAGACGCGCTACCAAGCTGCGCTACACTCCGAATGAGCCGTATTCTACCGAAAAACTTTTACCGCACAAGGGGTTAGCCTGAAAAATCTGCAGGCTGATCATCTTCTTCTGCGGCCGGTGCGGGCTCGAGTGTTCTTCAGCGGTGCCTCAGAGTTCCTTGACGGTCTGCACCTGGTCCTTGTTGATCGTGGCGCGCTTGCCGTCAAGCTGCTCGAATTCGTAGAAGCCGGAATCTTCATCGAACTGGGGCTTGTCCACCGTCTGAATTTCACGCCCATCGTTCAGGGTGATCACCGACGGCGTGGAGCAGCCGGCCAGTACAGTGAAGCCGATTGCCATCAGCAGGGCGGGGATGATCCGTTTGGTCATGGTCTGTCTCCTTGGGTGCTAAAGAGGTGCTATACCCTCGCTCAGACGTGAAACTGCCCCATGAGTTCCGCGCAGGGCTTCCCGTTTCAGCATGCGGGGATGCCGTGCGCGAGCGTTTCCGGTGTGTTCAGGTTGGCCAGTCGGGCATCGTCCAGCGCGCAGTCGACGGCGATGGGCGCCAGTTTGCCGAACCAGCGTTGCGGGCTGCGTTCACCGGATTGCCAGGCGTGTTCCAGATCGCCCTTGAGCTGAGTGGGCAGCAGGCAGAACAGTGGCTGCCAGTAGTTGCCCTGACGGATCACTACCGGTCGGCTCCCTGCGTGGGCGAGCAGTGATTCGATCAGTGCAGGGTCGACCAGCGGGGCGTCGCAGGGCAGCACCAGCATCTGCTCATGGCGTGCCGCGGCCATGCCGGCGCGGATACCCGCCAGCGGCCCCTGAAAGTCCTGATCCTGATCTGCGACCAGTTGGTCGGCGTAGGGCGCATAGCGCTCCGTGTTGCGGTTGCAGGAGATGATCAGGTCGTCGCTCAACGGCCGGGTCAGGTCATGCAGCCACGCGATCAGCGGCCGACCGCGCCACTCCAGCAGGCCCTTGTCGCGGCCGCCCATGCGCAAACCTCTGCCACCGGAGAGCAGCAGCACGGAGCAGGTGGGGCGGGCGTTGGATGCGGGCATGTGTGCAGTCTCCGAAGGCAGGCTGTGTGATATAACAGCGCCCATTCTCTCCCAATTGGATGCCTGCCATGAACCACAAGGCCGACGCTGTTTTCGTGTCGCTGAACATTGCCGTGCTGACCGTCAGCGACACGCGCACGCTGGAGACCGACACTTCGGGTCAATTGCTGGTCGACCGTCTGACCGTCGCCGGGCATCAACTGGCCGCTCGTGTACTGCTCAAGGATGACCTTTACAAGATCCGCGCCCAGGTGGCGACCTGGATTGCCGAGGATCAGGTGCAGGTGGTGGTGATCACCGGCGGTACCGGTTTCACTGGTCGTGACAGCACGCCGGAAGCGGTCACCTGCCTGCTGGACAAGCAGGTCGATGGGTTTGGCGAGCTGTTCCGCCAGATCTCCGTGGCCGATATCGGCACTTCCACCATCCAGTCGCGCGCGCTGGCCGGTCTGGCCAACGGCACCCTGGTGTGCTGCCTGCCGGGTTCGACCAACGCCTGTCGCACCGCCTGGGATGGCATTCTCGGCGAGCAACTGGATGCACGGCATCGTCCCTGCAACTTCGTGCCGCATCTGAAACAGGTGGGCGCCTGCGAGACGCGCGGATGAGTGGTTGCGATCATCCCGGTCTGCTGCCGATGGAGGCGGCGCTGGAGCGTCTGCTGGCTCTGGCAGCAGCGGCGCCAATCGAGCAGGTCGAGCAGGTTGCGCTGGCCGAGGCGGATGGTCGCGTGCTGGCCGAGCCGCTGATCGCGGCGCTGGATCTGCCGCCCTGGGCCAACAGTGCCATGGACGGTTACGCCCTGCGCCTGGCCGATTGGAGTGGCCAGGCGTTGCCGATTAGCCAGCGCATTCAGGCCGGCACCGCGCCAACGCCGCTGCAGCCTGGGACCTGTGCGCGCATCTTCACCGGTGCGCCGCTGCCGGAAGGTGCCGACACCGTGGAAATGCAGGAGAACGCCGAACTCGATGAGTCGGGACGCGTCATTTTCCGCGAATCCTTGAAGCTCGGGCAGAACGTTCGTGCCCAGGGTCAGGAAACCCGCATCGGCGAATGCGTGCTGCCGGCCGGTACCCGTCTGGGGCCGATCGAGCTAGGGCTGGCAGCCTCGCTTGGTGCTGCACGGCTGTCGGTGCGGCGGCGCCTGTGCGTTGCCGTGCTGTCCACCGGCGACGAACTGGTGGAGCCAGGGCAGGCGCTTGGCCCGGGGCAGATATACAACAGCAATCGGCGTCTGCTGATTGCCTGGTTGCAACGGCTGGGCTGCAGCGTGGTCGATGCGGGCATATTGCCTGATGATCTGCAGCGTACCCGCGAAGCGCTGGGCGCGCTGGGCGAGGTCGATCTGATTCTCTCCACCGGTGGCGTTTCGGTGGGGGAGGCAGACTTTCTCGGCATGGCCCTGCGCGAGGCGGGCGAGCTGGCGCTGTGGAAATTGGCGATCAAGCCGGGTAAGCCGCTGACGTTCGGCCACTACCAGGGCGTTCCGGTAATAGGTTTGCCGGGCAACCCGGCTTCGACACTGGTTACCTTCGGGCTGCTGGCGCGCCCGTACATGTTGCGGCGTCTGGGTGTGCAGCGGGTCGAGCCATTGGGCTTCGCGGTGCCGGCGGGTTTTGCCTGGACCAAGCCAGGCATGCGCCGTGAGTACCTGCGTGCGCGCCTGGAGAATGGCCGTGCGGTGCCCTATGCCAACCAGAGTTCGGGCGTGCTGCGCAGCGCCGCCTGGGCCGAAGGGTTGGCCGAGGTGATGGAAGGCGGCACGCTGGCCGAAGGGGATATGCTGCGCTTCATTCCCTTGAGCGAGATTCTCGGCTAGCCCTGAATCGCCCGGCTGTGCGAACGGTCGGGCGCTTTAGATGGCGCGGCGAAACTACTGGGTCACATTTCTAACGATAGAATTTGCAAATGAGCCTTGTAGAGGGCATAGTCGCCGACTTGTAAATTCAACCGACACGGTCGTGCCCATGCTAAAACGCTTCGCACCCCTCGTGCCTCTTGCACTCACAGTCTTGCTCGCTGCCTGCGCCGGCCACTCGCCACAGCCGCAGACAGGCGTTGCCGCGACCGAGCCAGTTGCTCGTTCGCTCTCTCGGCAGATGGAGTCTGCTGACGATGAAATCAACGCGCTTACCGACGACAAACCCTATGAAATGCCGCAGCTGACAGACAGCCTGCTCGATCTCGGACGTTCACTGATCGGCACTCGCTATCGCTACGGCGGCACCTCGGTGCAATCCGGTTTCGATTGCAGCGGTTTCGTCGGCTACCTGTTCCGCGAGGAAGTCGGCCTGGAGCTGCCTCGCTCCACGCGTGAGCTGATCAAGCTCGATGCGCCGAAGGTGGCGCGCGCCGATCTGGAGCCGGGCGATCTGATCCTGTTCAATGATCGTGGTCGTGGTCGCGTCAGCCATGCCGGCATCTATCTGGGGGATGATCAGTTCATCCACTCCAGCAGCAGCCGCAGCGGTGGTGTGCGCATCGACAGCCTCGACAACAGCTACTGGAGCCGCAGTTATCTGCAGGCCAAGCGCGTCCTCGCGCTGGCTCCGGTGGACGAGCAGGTCACCGCCAAGCGTCAAAACTGATGGATCACGGCGTAACCCAAGGGTTGCGCCGTTCGTCGTGAATCGGCAGAGTAGAGTGCATCCAGGCTCAGGATCGCCTCGCTTATGCCCGTCACGACCCGTGTTGCCCTCATCGCTCTCGTTCTGCTGTTGAGTGCCTGCAGCAGTCGCGCTCCTTCTCCCCAGCCTGGTTACACACCTTCTGTCTCTCCATCCTCTTATCAGGGCGGGACTGAGGACGTGCTGTTTCGCGCCCTTGGCCTGGTCGGTACGCCTTATCGCTACGGTGGCAATACCCCGGAAGGCGGTTTCGACTGCAGTGGCCTGATCGGCTACGTCTATCGCGATGCGGCCGGTATCAGCCTGCCGCGTTCGACGCGTGAGCTGAGTGCCATGCGCACCCCTGATGTCCGCCGCGATGCCCTGCAAAGTGGTGATCTGGTGTTCTTTGCCACCAATGGCGGGCGCGCCGTCAGTCATGCCGGCATCTATGTCGGCGAAGGGCGTTTCGTGCATGCGCCGTCCAGTGGCGGCACGGTGCGTCTGGATAGCCTCGACAACGTCTACTGGCAGCGTGTCTACCTCGATGCCAAGCGGGTCATCACCCCAGAGCTCGCGCGCAATCCCTGATCAGCCATGGTAGAGCCCATTCGCCTGCCGCCTCAGCCCGAGTTCTGCGAGCTGTGCGCACGCCCAGTCGCATTGACCCGTCACCACCTGATTCCCAAGGCGCTGCACGACAAGGTGTATGTGCAGAAGCGCTACCCCCGTCATGAACGAATTACCGCCACGCTGTGGGTCTGCCGCGCCTGCCATAACCAGATTCATCGGCTGTTCAGCGAAAAGGAGCTGGCGCTGACCTACAACAGCCGCGAGGCACTGCTGGGCGACGAGCGTTTGCGAACGTTCGTCGACTGGTTGGCGAGCAAGCCGCCCGGGTTCATGCCCAGGCACTGAGCAGCGTTGACGGGCAGGGCTGCCAGCCTCTACCCTGCGCGCCTTGCTTCAGGTGCCCCGCATTGCCGTCAATGGCGGCCAAGGGGTGAAACAGGGAAGCCGGTTCCAATGCCGGCGCTGCCCCCGCAACGGTAGGTGAGTCAAACGCTGCTCGAAGCCACTGTGCTATGCACGGGAAGGCGCGGCGTCGAACCCATGGTTCACTCACAAGCCCGGAGACCGGCCTGTCGCAGTTACACGGCATCGCGGAGGGCGCTGTCCGGCCAACGCTCCGGCTCTACCGGGGCGTTCGTGTTTTTTCGTCTTCCGCTCGCCTGACCAGCCATTAGCGCCTGAACGAGGATGTGCGGATGCGTCGTTTTCCTCGTTGCCGTTGCACTGCCGATCAGGCAGGCGGGCGGGCGCCTGACAGGATCACCGCATGAGCGAATCGACCGACCGCGATGCCCGCCACAAGGCGCGCATGCAACGCAAGAAAGCCCTGATCGACGAAAAGATCGCCCAGGCCCAGGATGAATACGGCCTGCTGCTGGTGCACAGCGGCAATGGCAAGGGCAAGAGCAGTAGCGCCTTCGGCATGGTCGCGCGCGCCCTGGGTCATGGCATCAAGGTTGGCGTGGTGCAGTTCATCAAGGGCGCGGCCAGCACCGGCGAAGAAACCTTCTTCCGCCGCTTTCCCGAGGAAGTCAGCTATCACGTGATGGGCGAGGGCTTCACCTGGGAGACTCAGGATCGCCAGCGCGACATCGCCAAGGCGCAGGAAGCCTGGGCGGTGGCCCGGCACCTGCTCAGTGATGACGCCGTCGGCCTGGTGGTGCTGGACGAATTGAACATTGCCCTCAAGCACGGCTATCTGCAACTGGACGCGGTGCTGGCCGATATCGAGGCCCGGCCGCTGCTGCAGCATGTGGTGGTGACCGGCCGTGGCGCCTTGCCCGGGATGATCGAGGCGGCCGATACCGTCACCGATATGAGCCTGGTCAAGCACGCGTTCAAGTCCGGAGTCAAAGCACAGAAGGGCATCGAGTTCTGATGAGCGCACGTCACTGCCCGGCGCTGCTGATCGCTGCGCCGGCTTCCGGCCAGGGCAAGACCACCGTCACCGCCGCGCTGGCGCGCCTGCATACACGTCAGGGGCGCCGGGTTCGCGTGTTCAAATGCGGACCGGACTTTCTCGACCCGATGATCCACGCCCGCGCCAGTGGCGCACCGGTGTATCAGCTCGACCTGGCCATGGTCGGTGAGGCGGAAAGTCGCCGACTGCTTTGGCAGGCCGCCGGCGAGGCCGATCTGATCCTCATCGAAGGGGTGATGGGCCTGTTCGACGGCAAACCCTCGGCGGCCGACCTGGCGCGCCACTTCGGCGTGCCGGTGCTGGGCGTGATCGACGGTGCGGCCATGGCGCAGACCTTCGGCGCCCTGGCCCACGGCCTGGCCACCTTCCAGCCAGACTTGCCCTTTGCCGGGGTGCTCGGCAATCGTGTCGCCAGCGGCCGTCATGGCGAGATTCTGCGCGATGCGCTGCCAGCGAGTATTCGCTGGTTCGGTGCGTTGCCGCGCAGCGCCGCGGTGGAGCTGCCCAGCCGCCACCTGGGGCTGGTGCAGGCGGCCGAACTGGCCGATCTGGATGCGCGCCTGGACGCGGCGGCCGATGCGCTGGCGGCCAGTGCCAACGTCGACCTGCCGCCAGCGGTGAGCTTCGCCGCGCCGCAGGTCGATGAACCGGCGCCGCTGCTGGCGGGCGTACGCATCGGTATTGCGCGCGATGCGGCGTTCGCCTTCCTTTATCAGGCCAATCTCGATCTGTTGCAGGCGCTCGGCGCCACGCTGCACTACTTCTCACCGCTGGCCGATCGCGCGCTGCCGGAGGTGGACAGCCTCTATCTGCCCGGCGGTTATCCGGAGCTGTACCTGGCCGAGCTGGAAGGCAATCAGCCCATGGCTGCGGCGATCCGTGCCCATCATCAGGCCGGCAAACCCTTGCTCGCCGAATGTGGCGGCATGCTCTATCTGCTCGATGAACTGCGCGACAAGCAGGGCGCCAGTGGGCGCATGCTCGGCCTGCTCAGCGGCAGCGCGGCCCTGCAACCGCGACTGACCGCCCTGGCCTTGCAGCAGGTGACGCTGCCGGAAGGCGAGCTGCGTGGTCACAGCTATCATCACTCGCGGCTGGAAAGCCCCTTGCAGCCTCTGGCGCTCGGCCGCTGCCCGAACGGCAAGCCGGTGGCGGAGGCGGTCTATCGCCTGGGGCGACTCACGGCCAGCTATATCCACTTCTACCTGCCGTCCAGCCCGGAGGCGGCCGCCGCGCTGCTGCGTCCATGAGCGAGCATGCGTTCAGTCCCGAGGAGCGCGCAGCTGTATACCGCGCCATTGCCGAGCGCCGTGACATGCGCCATTTCAGCGGCGGCGAGGTGCCGGCCGAGGTCTTGGCGCGACTGCTCGAAGCGGCGCACCACGCGCCCAGCGTCGGGCTGATGCAGCCTTGGCGTTTCGTGCGCATCCGTGATTCGCACCTGCGTGAGTCCATTCATGCGCTGGTGGAGGCCGAGCGCGTGCGCACTGCCGAGGCCCTGGGCGAGCGCAGTGACGAGTTCATGCGCCTGAAAGTCGAAGGGATTCGCGACTGTGCCGAGTTGCTCGCCGTGGCCTTGATGGACGGTCGCCAGAAACATGTCTTTGGGCGACGCACGCTGCCGGAAATGGATATGGCCTCGGTGGCCTGCGCCATTCAGAATCTGTGGCTGGCTGCGCGTGCCGAAGGGCTCGGGCTCGGCTGGGTATCGCTGTTCGAGCCCGAGGCGCTGGCCGCGTTGCTGGGCATGCCGGCGGGCAGCAAGCCGGTGGCCTTCACGCTCACCGACCGCTCGAATCGCGCGTG
>CAMPIF010000168.1 GCA_946886245.1 Ectopseudomonas composti
TACCTCAAGGAGCAGAACCCGGCGATCCAGATCGTCGGTCTGCAGCCCCAGGAAGGCTCGGCCATTCCCGGCATCCGTCGCTGGCCGCAGGAGTACCTGCCGAAGATCTATCAGGCCGAACGCGTCGATCAGGTCATCGACATGGGCCAGGCCGAGGCCGAGCACGTCATGCGCCGCCTGGCGCGGGAAGAGGGCATCTTCTGCGGCGTTTCCTCCGGTGGCTCGGTGGCCGGCATGCTGCGCCTGTCGCAGCAGGTGGAAAACGCGGTACTGGTAGCGATCATCTGCGACCGTGGCGACCGCTACCTGTCCACCGGCGTTTACGAAGAACCGGCGCACTGATGGCCAGACGCAGCTCCAACCTGCGCTTTCAGCCCAGCGGCGGCAGTCGCGCGGCGCAGGTTCCGGTCGGCAAGAAGCAGAAGCTCGCCATCGAACGCCTGGCCGGTGACGGTCGCGGCATCGCCTTCGACGGCGGGCGCACCTGGTTCGTCAGCGGCGCCCTGGCCGGCGAGCAGGTCGAGGCGCGAGTACTCAGTGCCCGCAGCCAGACCGTCGAGGCGCGCGCCGAACGCATCATCACCGCCAGCAGCGAGCGCCGTGAGGCGCCCTGCATGCACGCCGACCGCTGCGGCGGTTGCAACCTGCAGCACATGCCCCATGCCGATCAGTTGGCCCTGAAACAGCGCACGCTGGCCGAGCAACTGTCACGCCTGGGCGGCCTGCAGCCGGATGAGTGGGCAGCGCCGCTGGCCGGTCCTGAATTCGGCTATCGCCGCCGCGCGCGCGTTGCCGTGCGCTGGGACGCCAAGGCGCGTCAACTGCAGGTCGGTTTTCGCGCCGAGGCCAGCCAGGACATCGTCGCCATCGATGAATGTGCGGTGCTGGTACAGCCCTTGCAGCCTGTTTTCCGCGCGTTGCCGGCGTTGCTGCGCAGCCTGGAGAAGCCGCAGGCAGTCGGGCACGTGGAACTGTTCAGTGGTACTGCCGAAGCCTTGTTGCTGCGCCACACCGCAGCCTTGACGGAGGCTGATCTGAGCCGTCTGCGCGCCTTCTGCAGCGAGCATCGTGCGCAGCTGTGGTTGCAGGGTGAAGGGCAGCCGCAGCCTGACGATCCGTCCGCCGAGCTGGGCTTTGAGTTGCAGCGCTGGCACCTGCAACTGGCCTATCGGCCGGGCGATTTCGTGCAGGTCAATGGTCTGGTCAACGAGGCGATGGTCGCCCAGGCGCTAGACTGGTTGGCAGTGCAGCCTGGCGAGCGGGTGCTGGATCTGTTCTGCGGCCTGGGCAATTTCGCCCTGCCGCTGGCACGTCAGGCCACTGAAGTGGTGGCGGTGGAGGGCGTCGAGGCGATGGTGCAGCGGGCCGCTGGCAACGCGCACGACAATGGCCTGGACAATGCGCACTTTTTCCGTGCCGACCTGTCCAAGCCGCTGGCTGACGAGGCCTGGGCGCGTGGCGGTTTTACCGCTGTGCTGCTCGACCCACCGCGCGATGGCGCGTTGGAGGCGGTGCGTGGGATGAGTGAGTTGGGCGCGCGGCGCCTGGTCTACGTCTCCTGCAACCCGACCACCCTGGCACGCGATGCGGCCGAGCTGGCGCAGCAGGGGTACCGGCTGCGCCGTGCCGGGATTCTCGACATGTTCGCGCAGACGGCGCATGTCGAGGCGATGGCTCTATTCGAAAAACCCGAGACTTAGGTCTTGGGCCAAAGCGGTACGTTCGGTACCGCAGGGATGTGCAGGATGCGCATTCTTTCAGTTAATCCGACCGGCTCAGAGAAGGCCGGCGACTGCTCGGTGCGACCTATGCGCGCCGTAGGGAAGGTAAGACGATGGTTCAGGTGAGAGCGCATCAGCCAGTCAACGATGACGGCAGCATCAATCTCGAGGCCTGGTTGGAGCATGTCACGCGCGTCGATCCGGCGCTGGATCGTCAGGCGTTGCAGGAAGCCTGCGAGTTCGCCCGCGATCTGGAGCAGCAGGCCAACACCACACCGCATCACTGGAGTGAGGACGCATCGACATTCCGCGCCGGTCTCGACATCGCGGAAATCCTCGCCGATCTCAAACTCGATCAGGATTCGCTGGTCGCGGCGATCCTTTATCGCGGCGTGCGTGAAGGCAAGATCACCCTGGCTGCGGTGCACCAGCGCTTCGGTTCGGTGGTGGCCAAGCTGATCGAAGGCGTGCTGCGCATGGCGGCGATCAGCGCCAGTATCAATCCGCGTGAATCGGTGGTGGTCGGCTCGCAGACGCAGGTCGAGAACCTGCGCAAGATGCTGGTGGCCATGGTCGATGACGTGCGCGTGGCACTGATCAAGCTGGCCGAGCGCACCTGCGCCATTCGCGCGGTCAAGGAAGCCGACGAAGAGAAGCGTCAGCGCGTGGCGCGCGAGGTGTTCGACATCTACGCGCCGCTGGCTCACCGCCTCGGTATCGGCCACATCAAGTGGGAGCTGGAGGACCTGTCCTTCCGCTACCTGGAGCCGGAGCAGTACAAGCAGATCGCCAAGCTGCTGCACGAGCGTCGCCTCGATCGCGAGCAGTACATCAACGACGCCATGGCGCACCTGCGCCAGGAGCTGGAAGCCACCGGCATCAAGGCCGACATCAGCGGTCGGGCGAAACACATCTATTCGATCTGGCGCAAGATGCAGCGCAAAGGCCTGCAGTTCAGCCAGATCTACGACGTGCGCGCGGTGCGCGTGCTGGTGCCGGAGGTGCGCGACTGCTACACCACCCTGGGCATCGTGCACACTCTGTGGCGGCACATTCCCAAGGAATTCGACGACTACATCGCCAACCCCAAGGAAAACGGCTACCGCTCGCTGCACACCGCGGTGCTCGGGCCGGAGGGCAAGGTGCTGGAGGTGCAGATTCGCACCCACGCCATGCACGAAGAGGCCGAGCTGGGCGTGTGCGCGCACTGGCGCTACAAGGGCACCGACGTCAAATCCGGCTCCAACCACTACGAAGAGAAGATCTCCTGGCTACGTCAGGTCATCGAGTGGCACGAGGAACTGGGCGATATCGGCGGCCTGGCCGAACAGCTGCGCGTCGATATCGAGCCGGATCGGGTCTACGTCTTCACTCCCGACGGCCACGCCATCGACCTGCCCAAGGGCGCCACGCCGCTGGACTTCGCCTACCGCGTGCACACCGAGATCGGCCACAACTGCCGGGGCGCCAAGATCAACGGCCGCATCGTGCCGCTGACCTACAGCCTGCAGACCGGTGAGCAGGTGGAGATCATCACCAGCAAGCAGGGCACGCCCAGCCGCGACTGGCTCAACCCCAACCTGGGTTATGTCACCACCAGCCGTGCACGGGCCAAGATCGTTCACTGGTTCAAGCTGCAGGATCGCGACCAGAACGTCGCCGCCGGCAAGCAGTTGCTCGAACGCGAGCTGGCGCGCCTGGCCCTGGTCGGTGCGGACTTTGACAAGCTGGCCGAGAAGGCCAACCTGAAAACCGCCGAGGACCTGTTCGCGGCATTGGGCGCCGGCGACGTGCGCCTGGCCCATGCGGTCAACCTGGCCCAGCAGCTGCTCGAGCCGGAACGCGGCAACGAGCAACTGGAGCTGATCCCGCGCAAGGCGCAGGGCTTCAAACCGGGCAAGCGTGGCGATATCCAGATCCAGGGGGTCGGCAACCTGCTGACGCAGATGGCCGGCTGCTGCCAGCCGCTGCCGGGCGACCCGATCGTCGGTTACATCACCCTGGGCCGTGGCGTCACCATTCACCGTCAGGATTGCCCGACGGCGTTGCAGCAGACTGCGCGCGAGCCGGAGCGGATGATCCAGGTGAGCTGGGGGCCGGTGCCGGTGCAGACCTACCCGGTGGAAATCGTCATCAAGGCCTACGACCGTTCCGGTCTGCTGCGTGACGTCACTCAGGTGCTGCTCAACGAGAAGCTCAACGTGCTGGCGGTCAACACCCGCTCGAACAAGGAGGACAACACCGCCTCCATGTCGATCACCGTGGAGATCCCGGGGCTCGATGCCCTTGGCCGCCTGCTGGCGCGCATCGGCCAGTTGCCCAATATCATCGAGGCGCGCCGCCACCGCGTGGCATGACAGGACGTATTCATGTACCAACTCGACGACCTGCTGCACCTCATGGCCCGTCTGCGCGACCCTCAACACGGCTGCCCCTGGGACCTCAAGCAGAACTACGCGACCATCGTGCCCTACACCCTGGAGGAGGCCTACGAGGTCGCCGACGCCATCGAGCGTGGCGACTTCGAGCATCTGCCGGGTGAGCTCGGTGACCTGCTGTTCCAGGTGGTCTATTACAGCCAGCTGGCGCAGGAGGAGGGGCGTTTCGACTTCGCCCGGGTGGTCGATGGCATCACCCGCAAGCTGATTCGTCGCCACCCGCACGTGTTTCCCGACGGCGATCTGTACGGTGCGCCGGATGCGGCGAAGCTGGAGGAGGCGGCGGTCAAGCAACGCTGGGAAGAACTCAAGGCGCAGGAGCGCGCCGAGAAGGCCGCTGCGCCCGAGCAGCTGTCCTTGCTCGATGACGTACCGAGCGCGCTGCCGGCGCTTTCGCGTGCGGCCAAGCTGCAGAAGCGTGCAGCCCAGGTCGGTTTCGACTGGCCCGAGGCACTGCCGGTGGTGGACAAGGTGCGCGAAGAGCTGGACGAAGTGCTCGAAGCCATGAGCGAGAACGACGCCGATGCGGTGGCCGAGGAGATCGGCGACCTGCTGTTCGTCGTCACCAACCTGGCGCGCCACTTGAAGGTCGACCCGGAAGCGGCGTTGCGCGCGGCCAACGGCAAGTTCGAGCAGCGTTTTCGCTTTATCGAACACAGCGTGCGTGAGGCCGGGCGCAGCATGGACGGTTGCTCGCTGGAGGAACTGGATGCCCTGTGGGGCGAGGCGAAGAAGCTGGAGAAGCAGGCGCCTGGCTGTTGAGGCGAGGTAGCCCGGATGCAATCCGGGGAGAGCGCAAAGCAGTCTCATGAGTGTTGCGCGGCGGCAGAGGGCGGTGAACCGATTCATCCATTGCCTTTCGCGACTGAAGCGGTTCGCCGCCCGGTCGCTCCTACAGGCTGGAGCCGCCGCTGCTTAGCCCTTATGCTGGGCGCCTTGGACTGGCAGCACGAATCTGCGTCGCTGCCGCAACTGAATCATGTTCGGGATCTTTAGCCATGGGTCTTTCCCTGCGCGACCAGCTGCTCAAAGCCGGCCTGGTCAATGAAAAACAGGCCAAGCAGGCTGGCAAGCAACAGCAAAAGCAGAAACGCCTGGTGCAAAAGGGCCAGGCCGAACTGGATGACAGCACACGGCAGGCCGCGCTGCAGGCGCAAGCCGAAAAGGCTGCACGTGATCAGGAGCTCAATCGTCAGCAGCAGGAAAAGGCCGAGCAGAAAGCCCGTACTGCGCAGGTCAAGCAACTGATCGAGCGTTCACGCCTGCCCAAGCTCGACGGCGAGGACTACTACAACTTCGTCGACGACAAGAAGGTCAAGCGCCTGCCGGTCAACACCCTGGTGCGCAACAAACTGTCCAACGGCTGGCTGGCCATCGTCCGCCATGGCGGTGGTTACGAAATCATCCCGCGCGAGGCGGCGTTGAGGATTCAGGAGCGCGATGCCTCGCGCATCGTCCTGCTCAACACCCATGTCGAAGAGCCGGATGCCGATGATCCTTACGCGGCCTATCAGATTCCCGATGATCTGATGTGGTGACGCAGCGGCGCTGCACGCTCGAGTAGGGTGCGCCGTGCGCAGCGCAGATTAGTGCGATTGCTGCTGGTGCGCATGGCGCACCCTGCTTGCAGGTGCGTTGCGGTCAGCAGCGGTTGTCGTTCAGCAGTACCCGGCCAAAGCTGGCGCCTGCATTCTGTGGGGTGATCGCCAGCAGGCTATCCATGCGCAGGCGCTGTTCGCCGTCGGCGGTACGCACCAGCAGAAACTCTTCCTTGCTCGCTGTCGTCTCGGTGGTCAGCGCCTCGCCTTGCAGGTGGGTGCCATCGACCAGTTCGATGTCCAGCTGATAGTGATGCATGCAGGCGATCTCCAGGTAGTCGTAGAGATCGCAGGCCAGGGGTTGGTAGTCGTCCATCGAGTTTTCCTCCGCGCTCGCCAGAGCCTAGTCGAGAAATGACTCCGACTGTTTTTCAGGCAGAAAAAAACGCCGCAACCCGGTACAGGCGTTGCGGCGCTTTCGTGTTGCCGGAGTATTTACATCAGGGGGATGGTGTAGCTGACGATCAGGCGGTTCTCGTCCAGGTCACCGATGCTCGCATTGGAGCGCACCATCGCGTTACGCCAGCGCACGCCGAGGTTCTTCAACGGGCCTTGCTGGATGATGTAGCTGATATCCACGTCGCGTTCCCATTCCTTGCCGCTTGCGCCACTCACGCCGTCGAAGCCGTCGCCGGTCACGTAGCGGACGAACGCCGTCAGGCCTGGAATGCCATAGCTGGCGAAGTTGACGTCATAGCGCGCCTGCCAGGATTTCTCATCCTTGCGGGTGAAGTCGAGAATCTGGAGGTAGTTGACGATGTAGGGATCGGTCTCGGTCAGGAAGGGGAAGGCGTTGTCACCGCCGACCTTCTGGTAACCCACGCGGAAGGTGTGCGCACCGATGCCCGCCCAGAGGTTGACCGAGGTCAGGTCGTTATCCAGCTTGCCGCCGAGTTTGCGGCCGTTGTCCTGGGAGTCGAAGTAGGCCAGGTTGGCGCCCAGCTTCCAGTCGCCGATCGGCTGCACGTGGATCAGGTTGTACAGCTTCTGGTCGTAGATATCTTCCAGTTCGCCGTACCACGCGCCAACGGTGGTATTGCCGCCATTGAACTTGTAGTCGCCGCCGGCGAAGTTGTAGCGGTCGCTTTCGCCGCCGACGTTGGTGGCGGTGATATCGACCCTGTCGGTGGACGCGCGTTGGTTGACTTCACGCAGCTGACCGCCATTGAGGGTCAGGCCGTCGATTTCCTGTGAGGTGATCATGCCCCCGGTGAACACCTGTGGCAGCAGGCGCGAGTCGCCGGAAGAGACGATAGGCAGCTTGGGCATCAGCCCGCCGACCTTGCCGACGGTTTTGGAGATGCGTGCCTTGACTGCACCGCTGAGTTCGGAATACTCGTCCGGCCCCTCGTTGCCGAAACTGTTGGGCAGTAGCGCGGTGCCTGCGCGCTCGTCGGACGAGTCGAGCTTCAGGCCCAGGCCCGCATAGGCGTCCAGGCCAAAACCGACGGTGCCCTCGGTAAAGCCGGACTCGGCCTTGAGGATGAAGCCCTGTGCCCATTCTTCGCGTTTGGACTGGGCGACGCCGGGGTCGCGCAGGTCGCGATTCATATAGAAGTTACGGAGTTCCAGCGTCGCTTTGCTGTCGCCGATGAAGTCAGCCTGTGCCAGGCTCGGCAGGGTCAGGCTGGCGCCCAGCGTGGCGAGGGCCACGGCGCGGGCGAGGGGAGTCTTACTCATTATTGTTGTCTCCTCGTTGTTATTAGCAGGTCGGCCACGATGTGACCGGCCAGTTACGGCGCGATGAAATAAAGCATTTCGCCTGCGAGTCGACTGTAAGACTTTAGTCTGGCGGGGCTTTGAGCCAAGCGGCGGCATCGCTGGGGCTTGGCTCTATCTCGCGGCTGACAGGTTTTTGCTCGGCTTTGCCAGCCATCGGATAAATCCCGATCGGCTGCTCGGCAACTGAGAAAAGTTGGCAACCGTTGGTCGTCGAGGGTTAAAGCTTGGCTTCTGCCGGCCGTTAAGTTCGGCAGATAACCTGTTCAGGTACCCGGTCATGAATCCTCTGAGCTCACTCAACTCCGCCGCTTCCCGCGCTGCGCAAACCAGCCAGTCGATGGCTGCGCGCAACAGTGCCGCCGATGCGCAGGCTACCCTGGCCAACCGCCTCGCCGAGAAACTCGGCGTGCCGTCGGGCTCGCTGGCTGGGACGCGTGATGAGTACACCCCCGAGAAAGTGGCGGGGCGGATTCTGGGGTTCATCGAACAGCGCCTGCAGAGCGAGGCGGCGGCTGGCGCTGATCCGGCCAAATTGGACAAGCTGCTGTCCCAGGCGCGTGATGGTGTGGAGAAAGGCTTCGCCGAGGCGCGCAAGATTCTCGATGGCATGGGCGTGCTCAAAGGTCAGGTGGCTGGCGATATCGATGACACCTACAAGCGCATCCAGGATGGCTTCGGCGATCTCGACAAGCGCTTCGGCAGCGCTGCCCCGAGTGCCTCGGACAAGCTTGCGGTGGCGGGTTACAGCGAGCGCTTCAGCGCGTTGGCGGAGACCTTCGACCTCTCCGTCACCACCCGTGATGGTGACCGCCTGCGCATTTCCGTGGCAC
>CAMPIF010000169.1 GCA_946886245.1 Ectopseudomonas composti
GATGTTTTATAAGAAGGCGTCGCTCGTACCGGCCGGCTCGAACAAGCATCGACAGAGGTATCGCTTCGTGACGCCCATGCCTTATGCCGCAATCACCGGCATCGACACCCATGCGCACATCTTTCGCCAGGACCTGCCCATGGTTCCCGGCCGCCGCTACAGCCCCAGTTATGACGCCACCGTGGAACAGTACCTGGCGCAACTGGACGCTTGCGGGCTGTCCCACGGTGTATTGATCCAGCCCAGCTTTCTCGGCACCGACAACCATTACATGCTCGCGGCATTGCAGCGTTTCCCGCAGCGTTTGCGTGGCGTCGCGGTGGTCGATGCGCAGGTCAGCGATGCCGAACTGGACGAGTTGGCCGCCGCGGGGGTGGTGGGGATACGCCTGAACCTGATCGGCAAGGCCCTGGAGGATTACACCGGTCCAGCCTGGAACGGCCTGTTCCGCCGCCTGGCGCGACGCGGCTGGCAGGTGGAGATCCAGCGTGGTTTCGACGATCTGGCGCTGATCGTGCCGGCGATTCTCGAGTCAGGCGTCACCCTGGTGATCGATCATTTCGGCCTGCCGGCACCGAGCGTGCAATTGGACGCTGCGCAGCATGATGCCTTCTTCGATCTGCTCGGCCAGGCGCCGGTGTGGATCAAGCTGTCGGCGGCCTATCGCAGCCAGTCCGATCTGCCCCGTGCCCAGGCCATCGAAGCGCGCCTGCGCGAGGCCTGCGGTGGAGCAGGGCGCTTCCTCTGGGGCAGTGACTGGCCCAACACCCAGTTCGAGTCGCAGACCCGCTACGATCAGCAATTCGCGCTGCTCGAGGCCCTGCTGCCCAACCCCGAGGAGCGCCGACGCGTTCTGGTGGATAACCCCGCAACCCTGTTCGGTTTCGCCTCGGCGTAACCGTCGCTCACATCAGAACAACAAAAGGAGTCAAACCATGATGAGCCTGCTCGTCGTTGCCGCGATCGTCCTCGCCGTCGCGCTGGGGTACACCACCAAGATCAATATCGGCCTGTTCGCCATTGCCTTCGCCTACCTGCTGGGCTGCTTCGGCATGGGCATGAGCCCGGGCGACATCATCAACATGTGGCCGCTGAAGATCTTCTTCGTGATCTTTTCGGTCTGCCTGTTCTATAGCTTCGCCACCGTCAACGGCACCCTGGAAAAACTCGCCGGGCATCTGCTGTATCGCTGCCGTGGCGTGCCGCACTTGTTGCCGTACGCGATCTTCGTGACCGGTAGCGTGATTTCCGGCATGGGCGCCGGTTATTACACGGTGCTGGCCTTCATGGCGCCGCTGACCCTGCTGCTGTGCCAGCGCACCGGCATGAGCCTGATTCTCGGCGGTATGGCGGTGAACTACGGCGCGCTGGCCGGGGCCAATTTCGTTTCCAGCCAGAGCGGCATCATCTTCCGCGGGCTGATGACCAGCGCCGGGATGCCCGAGAGCGAGGCCTTCGTCAATGCCCTGGCAATCTTCGCCAGCACGGCGATCATCCCGGTGCTGGTGATTTCCGCGTTCGTCTTCCTCGGCGGTCATGGCCGCAACCTGAAGAATGCCGTGATCAATGCCGACCTGCCGCAAGCCTTCAATCGCGAACAGAAGCTGACCCTGCTGCTGACTTTGCTGATGATGGTAGTGGTGCTTGCCGCGCCCCTGGCGCTGCTGGCCTTCCCGGACAACGCCACGGTCAGGTTCATCAACAGCAAGGTGGACATCGGCCTGATCGCCAGCGTGTTCTCGGTGATCGCCTTGCTGCTCAAGCTGGGGGACGAGCGCAAGGCCATCGCTTCCGTGCCCTGGGCCACGCTGATCATGATCTGCGGCGTCGGCATGCTGATTACCGTAGCGATCAAGGCCGGCACCATCGACGCCCTGGCGTCCTGGATCAGCGGCAACATCCCGCCGCTGATGATTCCGCTGGCATTCGGTGTGGTGGCGGCGCTGATGTCGATCTTCGCCAGCACGCTCGGTGTGGTGACGCCGGCACTGTTCCCCATGGTGCTGCCGTTGGCAGCGTCGATGTCGATCGATCCGATGATCATCTTCATCGCCATCGTGGTCGGCGCCCAGGCCACCTCGATTTCGCCGTTCTCCTCCGGCGGCAGCCTGTTGCTCGGCTCCTGCACGGACGACAAGGTACGCTCGGGCTTGTTCTCGCAACTGCTGCTGCGCGCCGCGCCCATCGGTTTCGTCGCGGCGATGCTGTTCAACCTGGCGCTGACCTTCCTGTTCTGATGAAAAAAGCCCCGGCATCGAGAGGTGCCGGGGCTTGATGTTGCGTGTCGCCTTATTTGGAGCAGTTGCCTTTTCGGGCCAGTTCCAGTTCCGCGATGTCCTCTTTGCCTTCCTTCTCGTCGACCAGTTCCAGGTTGGCGCCGCCCACGAATACGCCCATCTTGATGTACTGCTTGATGAAGTAGTTCTTGCCGCTTTCGGTCTTGACCAGCAGGTCGTTGGGCGAGAACTCGGATTCGGTGGAGATCTTGTGCTCCATGTCGCCCTTGACCTGCTCGTAGAAGAAGACATTCGGTGCGGATTCACCGATGCATGTGTCGTCGACCCAGATGTCTTTCTTCAGTGCAGTGCCTGCGCCCGAGTTGCGGTAAATGTACAGACCGGCATTGCCGGGAGCAGGGGCCGCAAAGCGCTTGGCTTCTGCAGAGGCGTTCTTGTCTTCCATTGGGACTGAGGCACAGCCGACGAGCAGCGATGAGGCAAAGGCGGCCAGGACCAGTTTCTTCAGCATGATGACTCCAAATAACGATGGATGATGTGCACGGCAAAGTGGCAGCACGGATCTGGATGTTCAGCCGTGGCGAGCTATCGGGAAGGGAGTAGGAGTTGCACGAGGGAGTGGGCTTTGCCTGTACGCATCATGCGCATGCTCGAATTCCATTTCCTTGATGGCCTGTTGCCATGCCGGTGGCAAAGATATCCCGCTGTCCGGGTGCGAGCAAGCGCCTTTCGCTATTTCAGTCGATAGCGTCGCAAATCATCCTGGCTCAGCAGGCGCAAGCGCCCCAATGGGGCCTGGTAGATCGCTTCGGCCAGGCTGATGTCGACGCCCATGTCGCGAAAGTACCTGGCCGGGCTGAACGGCTGGCTGCCATGGGCGGCCTGTGCCAGCGCCGAGTCACCAGCGGGGAAGGGTGGTCGGCGCAGGGCAACGTGGCCGTTGACGGTGCGCTTGCTGCCGGCAGCGAGCAGATAGATGCAACTGCCCTGGCACAGTCCGCCGGAAGGCACCAGCGCCTCGAAGCCGGTTTCGCGCAGCAGGCGACCCATGCGGATGGCCTCCGGCGCGCTGCCGCCGATGCTGTCGAGCAGCACGACCTTGCGCGTGTGCTTGCCCGGATTGGCGCGCAAACCCTGCAGCAGTTTCTCGTAGTCGCCGGGCACGATCTCTTCGGAAATCTTCGCCGCCAGCAGGCCGGCATTGGCCTCGACCTCCACCTGGGCGTGGGCGGTCAGGGCGGTGAACAGGGCTGTGCCGATCAGGGCGAATCGTAAACGCTGGGCAATCATCGGGCGGGTTACGCGATAGTGGCTCGGGAGGTAGACGATACCTGCCGGCGCACGCTCTCGCACCTCTCAGATTGCTGCGTTCTGGCGCTGCACCTGCCACGCCCAGGCGAACAGCAGCAGGCCGCCGATGGCGGTGGCTGCGCCGATGTAGCCGGTCACGGTCCAGCCCATGCCGGCGCTGATGGCCAGGCCGCCGAGCCAGGGGCCGAGCGCGTTGGCGACGTTGAACGCGGCATGGTTGGACGCAGCCGCCAACGTCTGCGCGCCAGTGGCGACGTCCATCAGGTGGGTCTGCAGGGCCGGGCCGAGGGCGATCATGGTGCCCAGGGCGAAGATCGCCGGCAGGAGGGTCCACAGGCTGTGCGCGGCGAACGGGAAGGCCAGCAGCACCAGCGTGCTCCAGGCCAGAATCCAGGCCACGGCGCGCAGGCGCAGGCGGTCGAACAGCCAGCCACCGGCACTGTTGCCGACGATGCAGCCGGCGCCGAACACGCCCATGGCCAGGGGAATCCAGCCGGGCCCGACCTGAGTGACGTGAAGCAGGGTCGGCGCCATGTAGCTGAACACGCAGAACATCCCGGCAAAACCGATCGAGCCGATGCCCAGGGCCAGCCAGATCGGCGCGCGGTTGAAGGCGCGCAGTTCGCCCGACGGGCTGCTGCGCTGCTCGTGCGGGTCGGCCGGGAGAAAGATCGCCACCATGGCGATGGTGGTGATGGCGATGATGCCGACCAGGGCAAAGGCGTAGCGCCAGCTCATGAACTGGCCGAGCCAGGTAGCCAGCGGGTTGCCGATCAGGATGGCCACGGTGAGGCCGGCCAGCACCCGGCTCACCGCCTTGGCGCGCTTGTGCGGCGGCGCCATCGAGGCGGCCACCAGCATGGCGATGCCGAAGTAGGCACCGTGCGGCAGGCCGGCGATGAAACGGAACATCAGCAGCGGCTCGTAGCTCGGTGCCAGGGCGCTGGCGAAGTTGCCGAGGGCGAAGCAGCCCATCAGCAGCAGAAGCAGGATGCGCCGTGGCAGGCGCGCGCCGAGCAAGGCCAGCACCGGTGCGCCGACCACCACGCCCAGGGCATAGGCACTGATCACGTGGCCGACCTGCGGCTCGCTGACGCCGAGATCGGCCGCGACGTTGGGCATCAGGCCCATGATGGCGAACTCGCCGGTGCCGATGGCGAAGCCGCCGAGCGCGAGGGCAAGTTGAATGAGAAGGATCGCGCCCGGCGACAGACTCGTCGCGGCGTCGGATGCAGAACTGTTCATGAGTGACCTGGAAGGGGGGAGAAGCAAGCGCGCGATTATAATCTCCCAGCGCCTTGCTTGGGTATTGGCGGCCGCTCTATTTCGGGCCTGGAGACGAGTGGTCGGAGGCGTTGAGGGTCTTCACGTAGTCAACGAAGGCGCGCAGCGGCGCCGGTACGTGACGTCTGCTGTGGTAGTACAGGTAGGGGCCGTCGAAATGCTGCCACCAGTCATGCAGGAAGGGCTGCAGCTGACCGCTGGCGAGGTGCGCCGCGATGTATTCCTCGAAGGTGTAGAGAATGCCGTGGCCGGCACAGGCCGCTGCGATCAGCAGGTCCTGCGAGGAGCTGACCAGCCGACCCTCGGGGGCGATGCGCAGGGTGCGTCCATCCCGCTCGAACTCCCATACGCCGAGCTTGCCGCTGGCGAATCGGTAGCCAAGCAGGCGATGTTCGCTCAGTTCGCTGGGGTGTTGCGGCGTGCCATGGCGCTGCAGGTAGCCGGGCGCAGCGACCGCCATGAAACACTGGCGACGCGGCCCGATGGGGATGGCGATCATGTCCTTGGCCAGGCTTTCCTCGTAGCGAATGCCAGCGTCGTAACCAGCGCCGATCACGTCGATGAAGGTGTTGTCCATGTTCACTTCCAGCGCGATGCCGGGGTAGCGCGCGAGAAAGCCGTCCAGCAGTTGCGGCAGGATGTGTCGCGCGATCACGCCGGGCACATGCAGGCGCAGCGAACCGACCGGGTGTTGCGGATCTTCCTGCAGGTCGTTGAGTGCCGCGTTGATCTCGTCCAGCGCAGGGCGCAGGCGTTCAAGCAGGCGTGCGCCGATTTCCGTCGGCGTCAGGCCGCGTGTGGTGCGGTTGAGCAGGCGCACGCCCAGCTCCTTTTCCAGGCGGCGTACGCAATCGCTCAGCGACGAGGCCGACATGCCACGGCGTTGCGCCGCGATACGAAAACCACCGGCCTCGACCACGGCAGCGAACAGGGCGATATCGGACAGGTTGGGTTGGCGCATGGGCGTCGGCTGTGTGATGACGAAGGGCCGATAATGCGGCGCTGCGGCCGCTTTGCCAATCCTGAGGAGCGTCTGCCGGGATGTAGATCCGGATGAGATCCGGCAATGCACACCAGCGGCCCCGGATTGCATCCGGGCTACGCTTCGCCTCCGCGAAACATCGGGTAACTGTCCGCCTGGCCGTATGCGCTGTTCGGCTTTGGACGGCTTATCGTACGCGCCGTCTGCCCGCACCCTATGTCCGGTACGTGCGCCCGCTCTGGCGCATCGAGATCAACGGACACGAGGAATCAGCCGATGGACAAGAAGCATGCTGTGGGGCGAGGTCATACGCGTCGTGACGCCCTGAAACTGTTTGGCATGGTGGGCGGCAGCCTGGCCTTGCATGGGGTGTTGGGCGGTGTACCGACAATGGCCTGGGCCGACGTGGCACCGGGTTGGCAGGCGACGGACATGCCGTCGCTGATCGGCAAGCGCATGCTGGTCACCGGCGGCACCAGCGGCATGGGCTTCGAGGATGCCCTGGCCCTGAGCGGGGCCGGCGCGCAGGTGATCATCGCCGCGCGCAATGGACAGCGCGGCGCGGAAAGCATCGCGCGTATTCGTGCCCAGGTGCCGGATGCACGCGTGCGTTTCGAGCAGTTGGATCTGGCCGACCTGGCTTCGGTGCGCAGCCTGGCCCAGCGTCTGAATGCCGAGGGCGAGGGGCTGGACGTGCTGATCAACAACGCCGCGATCATGGCGCCGCCTCAGCGCGGCGTATCCCGCGATGGCTTCGAGATGCAGCTGGCGACCAACTTCCTTGGCCATTTCGCGCTCACCGGCCTGCTCCTGCCATCGCTGCGCCAGTCGCCCGATCCGCGCGTGGTGATGCTGGCGAGCATTGCCGTGAATCGCGGCCGCATCAATTTCGATGACCTGCAGTCCGAGCGCGACTACAACCCTTACGCCGCCTACGCCCAGTCGAAGCTGGCCTGCCTGATGATGGCCTTCGAGCTGCAGCGGCGCAGCCTGGCCAATGACTGGGGTATTCGCAGCGTCGCCGCGCACCCTGGCGTGGCCGTTACCGAGCTGGTCGAGCGCGGGCCAGGGCTTGAAAGCGAGTTCGCTCAGCAGTGGGCCAAGGATCGCGATGTCTATCACTCGGCGGCGCAGGGTGCGCTGTCGTCGCTGTTCGCGGCCACGGCGGCCGAGGCCGAGGGTGGTCGCTACTACGGGCCGACCGGCGCAGAGGAAAAACGCGGCCCATTGGGTCTGGCCAAGGTGCCGGAGGCTGCGGCGGACGCCGATGATGCGGCCCGCCTGTGGTCGGTGGCCGAACGTCTGACGGGCGTCAGGTACGGCTGAGTCATGCCGGCGCGCCGTGCTGGCGCGCCCTTTCGAGGAATTTCGCATGTCATCGTCAACGATGGCGCAGCGTGTGGCCGTGGCCATCAACGCGCAGCGCAACGAGCTGTGGCCGGCGCTGGCCGGTTTCACCCTGTTTTTCTGCCTGTTCTCGGGCTACTTCATGCTGCGGCCGATCCGCGAGGCGATGGGCATCGTCTCGGGGGTGGAGAACCTGCAATGGCTGTTCACCGCCACCTTCGTGGTGATGCTGATCGCGGTGCCGTTGTTCGCCTGGCTGAGTTCGCGGGTGCCACGCATTCACTTCATCGACTGGGTGTATGGCTTCTTCACCCTCAATCTGGCGTTGTTCGCCCTGCTGTTCTTCAGTGCCGAGGAGAGCGTGTGGTTGGCGCGCAGCTTCTACGTGTGGATTTCGGTCTACAACCTGTTCGTCGTATCGGTGGCCTGGAGCCTGATGGCTGACGTGTTCGACAGCGAACAGGCCAAGCGACTGTTCGCCTTCATCGCCGCCGGTGCCAGTGTTGGCGGCCTGGTCGGCCCGGCACTGAGTGCCTTGCTGGTGAGCACGCTGGGGCAGAGTGGGTTGATTCTGCTGGCCGCTGTGCTGCTGGCCGTGGCGCTGTCGCTCAAGCAGGTGCTGATGCGCTGGCGCGAGCTGGGTGGCGCAGGGCGTGCCGGTGCCGTGCGGGCGGAAAGCCCGCGGCGCCCGGTGCCGGGCAACCCGTTCAGCGGCCTGATGCGCGTGCTGTCTTCGCCCTACCTGTTCGGCATCGCCGGTTTCGTGATCCTGCTCGCCACGGCCAGTACCTTTCTCTACTTCGAGCAGGCCCGCCTGGTGGCCGAGCTGTTCCCGCAGCGCGCCGATCAGGTGCGGGTGTTCGGGGCCATCGATTTCGTGGTGCAGGCCGGGGCGCTGTTTGCCCAGCTGTTCATCACCGGGCGCATCGCGCGGCGCCTGGGCGTGCGGGTGTTGCTGGCCTGCGTGCCGCTGCTGGTGTGCGTCGGCTTCATCGGCCTGGCCTTGATGCCGACCTTCGCCATGCTGGCGGCGCTGATGATCGTCCGGCGTATCGGTGAATACGCCTTCGTGCGGCCAGGGCGGGAAATGCTCTTCGCCCCGCTCGATGCCGAGAGCAAGTACAAGGCGAAG
>CAMPIF010000170.1 GCA_946886245.1 Ectopseudomonas composti
CGTAGCAATCCTGCAAGGCTTCGAACGCTTCGGTGAGACGCTGCCGGTCGATATCCGTGGCGCGCCTGGCCGCGTAGTAGGCGCAGGAGCCTTCCAGTGTGTGACGGAATTCCAGCAGGTCGCGCTGGGCATCCTCCTTGTGCTCCAGCAGTTGCAACAGCGGGTCACTGAAGGTCGAACCGAGTGATTCGGCGACATAGTTACCGCCACCCTGACGACTGACCAGCAGTCCCTTGGCCACCAGTTTCTGGATCGCTTCACGCAGGGACGGGCGAGACACGCCGAACTGCTCGGCCAGGGCACGCTCTGCGGGCAGCCTCTCACCGGCACGCAAGGTGCCCTCGAGAATCATGGTTTCCAGTTGCGCGACGATGTCATCGGAGAGACGACGCTGCCGCACCTGACCTACTTCCATCACCCACATCTCCATTGGTTTGACCAGGCTGAAGGCCTGACAGGACAAGCCTATAGCGCCCTTCTTCGCTGAACAAGCAAGCACACTACGACCAAAGTCTTAGCCTCTCGATTTGACAGCCCATTGAGCAACTTTTAACCTGAGCCCGCTGCTTTGTAAATTGGTATTACCAATTTAACCAACAAGAACAACAAACCATCGAGGTCACGCCATGACAGCCCTACGCGCTGCAAGCCTGTTCGATCACGCCTCATCCCTGCCGCGCCAGCTGCGCGTTCGTGTGGAGTAAGACTCAATGTCCAACGGAATTCTCGCCCTGCTGGCGTTCTCGCCGATTCTGCTCGCTGCCGTTCTGCTGATCGGTCTGCGCTGGCCGGCCAAACACGCCATGCCGCTGGTCTACCTGGTGACTGCCGCTGTCGGCCTGTTCGCCTGGGACATGACCCTCAACCGCGTCCTGGCCTCCACCCTGCAAGGCTTGCTGATCACCCTCGGCCTGCTGTGGATCATTTTCGGCGCCATCCTGCTGCTGAACACCCTCAAGCACTCCGGTGGCATCACCGCCATTCGTGCCGGCTTCACCACCATCAGTCCTGACCGGCGCATCCAGGCGATCATCATTGCCTGGTTGTTCGGCTGCTTCATCGAAGGCGCATCGGGCTTCGGTACGCCAGCCGCCATTGCTGCACCGCTGCTGGTGGCCATCGGTTTCCCGGCGATGGCAGCCGTGCTGATGGGCATGCTGGTACAAAGCACGCCGGTATCCTTCGGCGCCGTCGGTACACCGATCATCGTCGGCCTCAATACCGGCCTGGATACCGCCACCATTGGTGCACAGCTGGTCGAGCAGGGTTCGTCCTGGGCGCAGTTCCTGCAGTTGATCACCAGTGAAGTGGCGATCATCCATGCCACCGTTGGCGTGGTCATGCCGGTCATCATGGCGATGATGCTGACGCGCTTCTTCGGTCAGGAGAAAAGCTGGAAAGCTGGCCTGGAGGTCATGCCGTTCGCGATTTTCGCCGGGCTGGCCTTCGTCGTACCGTATGTCTTCACCGGCGTCTTCCTCGGCCCGGAATTTCCGTCGCTGCTGGGCGGCCTGATCGGCCTGGCCATCGTCACCAGCGCCGCACGCTTTGGATTCCTGGTGCCGAAGAAGACCTGGGACTTCGCCCCGGCGGACAAATGGCCGAGCGAGTGGCTGGGCACCGTCGAGATGAAACTGGACGAACTGACCGCCAAACCGATGAGCGCACTGCGCGCCTGGCTACCCTATGTGCTGGTCGGCGCCCTGCTGGTTATCAGCCGTGTATTCCCGGAAGTGGGCAACGCGCTGAAAGCGGTAGTGGTGAATTTCCCGGACCTGATGGGCGAAGCCGGCGTCAGCGCCAACTTCCAGCCGCTGTACCTGCCGGGCGGCATTCTGGTTGCCGTGGTGCTGGCCACCTTCTTCCTGCATGGCATGAAGGCACGTGACCTGGGCAAGGCGGTGAAAGAGTCGTCCAGCGTATTGCTCAGCGCCGGCTTCGTGTTGCTGTTCACCGTGCCGATGGTGCGCATCCTGATCAACTCCGGGGTCAACGGCGCCGAGCTGGCCAGCATGCCGATCCTCATGGCGCGCTGGGTGGCCGACAGCGTTGGCGGCATCTATCCGCTGCTGGCCCCGAGCATCGGTGCCCTGGGTGCCTTCATCGCCGGCTCCAACACCGTCAGCAACATGATGTTCAGCCAGTTCCAGTTCGGCGTGGCCAGCAGCCTGGGCATTTCCAGCGCGCTGATCGTCGCGGTCCAGGCCGTAGGCGCCGCCGCCGGCAACATGGTGGCAATCCACAACGTGGTAGCGGCTTCGGCCACCGTTGGCCTGCTCGGCCGCGAAGGCAGTACCCTGCGCAAGACCATCTGGCCGACGCTGTACTACCTGCTGTTCACCGGCATCATCGCGCTGGCCGCGATCTACGTGCTGGGTGTCAGCGATCCGCTGATGACCCGCTGATCGACTGTTAGTACCCGCCCCGACATCGTCGGGGCATTTGCCGTCAGGCTACGCTTCCCCTTTTCAGCAACAGGATGAGCCCATGATCATTTCTGCCTCGACCGACTATCGCGCAGCCGCTCAACGCAGGCTGCCGCCTTTCCTGTTCCATTACGCCGATGGCGGCGCCTACGCCGAGCACACGCTGCGCCGCAACGTCGCCGACCTGTCGGACATCGAACTGCGCCAGCGCGTGCTGAAGAACATGTCCGAGCTGGACCTGTCCACCGAGCTGTTCGGCGAGAAGATGTCGATGCCTGTCGGCCTGGCACCCGTCGGCCTGACCGGCATGTTCGCGCGCCGTGGTGAAGTGCAGGCCGCCAAGGCAGCAGCGGCCAAGGGCATTCCCTTTACCCTGTCCACCGTTTCGGTGTGCCCGATCGAGGAAGTGGCCCCGGCCATCGATCGACCGATGTGGTTCCAGCTATACGTGCTGAAAGACCGTGGCTTCATGAAGAACGCACTGGAGCGCGCCAAGGCCGCCGGCTGCTCGACGCTGGTGTTCACCGTCGACATGCCCGTGCCCGGCGCCCGCTACCGTGACGCCCACTCCGGCATGAGTGGCCCGAACGCTGCACTGCGTCGCATGCTGCAGGCCATGACTCACCCGCAATGGGCCTGGGACGTCGGCCTGATGGGCAAACCGCATGACCTGGGCAACATCTCCGCCTACCGCGGCAACCCGACCGGCCTGGCCGACTATATCGGCTGGCTGGGCGCCAACTTCGACCCGTCGATTTCCTGGAAGGACCTGGAGTGGATCCGCGACTTCTGGGACGGCCCGATGGTGATCAAGGGCATTCTCGACCCCGAAGACGCCCGCGATGCCGTGACGTTCGGCGCCGACGGCATCATCGTCTCCAACCACGGCGGCCGTCAGCTCGACGGCGTACTATCCAGCGCCCGCGCTCTGCCGGCCATCGCCGACGCGGTCAAGGGCGAACTGAAGATTCTCGCCGATTCCGGCATCCGCACCGGCCTCGACGTGGTGCGCATGCTCGCCCTTGGCGCCGACACCGTGCTGCTCGGCCGCGCCTTCCTCTACGCCCTGGCCGCAGCCGGTGGCGCCGGGGTGAGCAACCTGCTCGACCTGATCGAGAAGGAAATGCGCGTGGCCATGGTGCTGACCGGCGCCAAGTCCATCGCCGAAATCACCCCGGACCTGCTGGTAAAGGAGCGCTGAGCCAATGACTGCTGCCGCCTCCATCACCCGTGACGCCCTGCTGGCGCAGATGCGCCAGATCGTCGGCAGCAGCCACGTGCTGACCGACGAACAAGCCACACGGCGTTTCCGTAAGGGCCACCGTACGGGGGAAGGCAACGTGCTGGCGGTGGTGCGCCCAGGCTCCCTGCTGGAGCAATGGCGCATCCTGCAGGCGGCCGTAGCGGCCGACCGCATCGTCATCATGCAGGCCGCCAATACCGGCCTGACCGGCGGCTCCACCCCCGACGGTGCCGACTACGACCGCGAGATCGTGCTGATCAGCACCCTGCGCATCACCGGCGTACAGCTGATCAACGATGGCGAGCAGGTGGTGTGCCTGCCCGGCGCCACCCTCGACCGCCTGGAACAGGCGCTGGCACCACTGAATCGCGAACCGCACTCGGTGATTGGCTCATCCTGCATCGGCGCCTCGGTGCTGGGCGGCGTCTGCAACAACTCCGGCGGCGCCCTGGTGCGTCGCGGCCCGGCCTACACCGAGCTGGCACTCTATGCGCAGGTAAAAGATGACGGTTCGCTGGAGCTGGTCAATCACCTGGGAATCGAGCTGGGCAACGATCCGGAGGAAATCCTCACCCGCCTGCAGAGCGGCGACTACACACCGCAGCAGGTACGCAACGAGGCAACCGCCAAGGCCTCCGACGCTCGCTATGGCGAACACGTGCGCGACGTCGATGCCGACACTCCAGCGCGCTTCAACGCCGACCCGTCGCGCCTGTTCGAGGCCTCCGGTTCGGCCGGCAAGCTGTGCCTGTTCGCCGTGCGCCTGGACACTTTCCCGAAAGAGCCGAGCACGGTGTTCTACATCGGCAGCAACGACCCGCACGACCTCACCGAAGTGCGCCGTCACCTGCTGGCCAGGCTGCCGCGCCTGCCGATTGCCGGCGAGTACATCCACCGCACGGCCTTCGACATCGGCGAGAAATACGGCAAGGACACCTTTCTGGTGATCGACAAATTCGGTACGTCCAGGGTACCGGCGGCCTTCGCCATGAAGAGCCGGGTCGACGGCTTCTTCGAACGCTTTGGCCTGCGCGGGGTGACCGACAAGGTGATCCAGACCCTGATGAACCTGCTGCCCAGCCACCTGCCGGCGCGCATGCGCGAATACCGCGACCGCTTCGAGCACCACCTGCTGGTGCGCGTCTCCAACGACACGCTGGAGCAGACCCGCAGCTTCCTCAGCGAGTACTTCGCGAACAGCGCCAGCGGCGCCTACTTCGAGTGCGATACCGATGAAGGGCGCAAGGCCTTCCTGCATCGCTTCGCCATTGCCGGTGCGGCGATCCGTTACCGCGAGTCACACCGCAGCAGCGTCGAGGACATCCTCGCCCTGGACATCGCCCTGCGCCGCAACGATCGTGACTGGGTCGAGACGCTGCCGGCCGAGATGGAAGAGCAGATCATCCACAAGCTCTACTACGGGCACTTCTTCTGCCACGTCTTCCACCAGGACTACATCGTCAGGAAGGGCATCGACCCGATAGAGATGGAGCACCGCATGTGGAAGCTTCTGGACGCGCGCCGCGCCGAGTACCCGGCCGAACACAACGTCGGCCATCTGTACGTGGCCAAGCCGGCGCTGGCTGGGTTCTACCGCGAGCTCGACCCGACCAACACCTTCAATCCCGGCATCGGCCATACCTCGAAGAAGAAGCATTGGGGCAATTGCTGCTAAGGCGCTGAAGCTTTACGTAGGAGCGGCTTCAGCCGCGAAGGAGAAGAAATTCGCGGCTGAAGCCGCTCCTACTAATCAGGTTTGATCGAGGATCGTAGCCCGGATGCAATCCGGGACCACCTGACGCCGACTTCCCGGATTTCATCCGGGCTACAAAAGCAAAGGCCCGCCGATTTGGCGGGCCTTTGTTTTAACGCGGCACTCGATCAGGCGAAGACGATCTCTTCGCCGTCGACCTTGGCATGCACCACAGCCCCCGGAGCGAAATCGCCGGAGAGTATCTGTTGCGCCAGCGGGTTCTCGATCCAGCGCTGGATCGCACGCTTGAGCGGGCGGGCGCCGTACACCGGGTCGTAACCGACGGCGATCAGCTTGTCGAGCGCCTCCGGCGTCAGCTCCAGACTCAGCTCACGCTCGGCCAGACGACCACGCAAACGTCCTAGCTGGATCTCGGCGATACCAGCGATCTGCTCGCGGCCTAACGGTTCGAACACCACCACTTCGTCGATGCGGTTGATGAACTCGGGGCGGAAGTGGCTGCTCACCGCATCCATCACCGCCGCGCGCTGCGCTTCCTTGTCGCCGACCAGCTCCTGGATCTGCGCCGAGCCGAGGTTGGAGGTCATCACGATCACCGTGTTCTTGAAGTCCACGGTGCGCCCATGGCTATCGGTGAGGCGACCATCTTCCAGCACCTGCAGCAGCACGTTGAACACGTCCGGGTGAGCCTTCTCGACTTCATCCATCAGCACCACGGAGTACGGCTTGCGGCGTACCGCCTCGGTCAGGTAACCACCCTCTTCGTAGCCGACATAGCCCGGTGGTGCGCCGATCAGACGGGCGACGCTGTGCTTCTCCATGAACTCGGACATATCGATACGCACCAGCGCCTCCTCGGTGTCGAAGAGGAACTCGGCCAGCGCCTTGCACAGCTCGGTCTTGCCCACGCCGGTCGGGCCGAGGAAGAGGAAGGAGCCGATCGGCCGGTTCGGGTCGGCCAGGCCGGCACGCGAGCGGCGCACGGCGTTGGCAACTGCGACCACCGCTTCGTCCTGGCCGATCACACGCTGGTGCAGCAGACCTTCCATTTTCAACAACTTTTCGCGCTCGCCTTCGAGCATCTTGCTCACCGGAATACCCGTCCACTTGGACACGACTTCGGCGATCTCCTCATCGGTGACCTTGTTGCGCAGCAGCTGGTTCTCGCTCTTGCCGTGCTGATCGACCATCTGCAGGCTGCGCTCCAGATCGGGAATGATGCCGTACTGCAGCTCCGCCATGCGGTTGAGGTCGCCCTTGCGCCGCGCGGCTTCGAGCTCGGTCTTGGCCTGCTCGATGCGTTGCTGGATCTGCGCCGAACCTTGCACCTCGGCTTTCTCCGACTTCCAGATTTCCTCCAGGTCGGCGTATTCCTTCTCCAGCTTGGCGATATCTTCTTCCAGCTTGACCAGACGCTTCTTGGTCGCCTCGTCGTCTTCCTTCTTCAGCGCTTCGCGCTCGATCTTCAACTGGATCAGGCGACGATCCAGGCGATCCAGCTCCTCGGGCTTGGAGTCGATCTCCATGCGGATACGGCTGGCAGCCTCGTCGATCAGGTCGATGGCCTTGTCCGGCAGCTGACGGTCGGTGATGTAGCGATGACTGAGCTTGGCTGCGGCGATGATCGCGCCGTCGGTGATGGTCACGCCGTGGTGCACCTCGTAGCGCTCCTTCAGGCCACGCAGGATGGCGATGGTGTCTTCCTCGCTCGGCTCGTCCACCAGCACCTTCTGGAAGCGGCGCTCCAGCGCGGCGTCCTTCTCGATGAACTGGCGGTACTCATCCAGCGTGGTGGCACCGACGCAGTGCAGCTCACCACGGGCCAGAGCCGGTTTGAGCATGTTGCCGGCGTCCATGGCGCCTTCGGCCTTGCCGGCACCGACCATGGTGTGCAGCTCGTCGATGAACAGAATGATGCGCCCTTCCTGCTTGGAGAGCTCGTTGAGCACGGCTTTCAGACGCTCCTCGAACTCGCCACGGAACTTGGCGCCGGCGATCAGCGAGCCCATGTCCAGCGACAGCAGGCGCTTGTCTTTCAGGCCATCGGGTACTTCGCCATTGATGATGCGCTGGGCCAGGCCCTCGGCGATGGCCGTCTTGCCCACGCCGGGCTCGCCGATCAGTACCGGATTGTTCTTGGTACGGCGCTGCAGCACCTGGATGGTGCGACGAATCTCGTCGTCACGACCGATCACCGGGTCGAGCTTGCCCTCCTCGGCGCGCTTGGTCAGGTCGACGGTGTACTTGTCCAGCGCCTGGCGCGACTCCTCGACGTTGGGGTCGTTGACCGCCTGGCCGCCGCGCAGGTTGGCGATGGCGTTTTCCAGGGCCTTCTTCGACACGCCCTGGCCGAGCAGCAGCTTGCCCAGCCGGGTGTTCTCGTCCATCGCCGCGAGCAGCACCAGCTCGCTGGAAATGAACTGGTCACCGCGTTGCTGTGACAGGCGGTCGGCCTGGTTGAGCAGACGCGCCAGATCCTGCGACAGGTTGATGTCGCCGGTGGGGTTCTGCAGTTTACCGAGCTGATCCATTTCTCGGGTCAGGGCTTGCCGCAGACTGTTGATGTCGAAACCAACCTGCATCAGCAGCGGCTTGATCGAACCACCCTGTTGCTCGAGCAGCGCCTGCATCAGGTGCAGCGGCTCGATGGCGGCGTGGTCCATGCCCACCGCCAGGGATTGGGCGTCGGAGAGTGCAAGTTGCAGCTTGCTGGTCAAACGATCGATACGCATAAATGTCCTTCCTCCAGAGTGGCGAGCCGGGACAACATCCCCGAAAAAAGGGCGCTTCTAAAAACGTAGGCGAGGCAGTCAGTGCAAGGCAAAAACAGGCGAAAAAGCGGAATTTACGAGCTGTAAATGAGCATTTTGAGCTTGTTTTTA
>CAMPIF010000171.1 GCA_946886245.1 Ectopseudomonas composti
AGGAGGTGCCATGCCCCTGCATCTGCGCTTGCTGCTCCCTGCTCTGACCCTGGCCCTGGGCACCGGCCTGGGTTTCATCCACCCCCTCGGCCTGCTGCTGGGCAGCGCATTCGTCATCGTCCTGCTGGCCGGACAATCGCGCCTGCCCAACTGGCTGTGGCTGCCTCTGATCCTGCTCGGCGCAATCGCCCTGGCGGCGCACCTCATACCCGGCTTCAGCCCCTGGCAGTTGTGGCAGCCACGTCTCATCAGCCACGATGCAGCTCCCTATGGCCTGCGCCTGTCCTGGGACAAACTGCTGTTGGGCAGCGCCCTGCTCGCCTGGTGGCTGGGGCAGCCACGCAGCCCTGTGATTTCGCAGAAACATGCCTGGCTGACGTGCGTCGCCACCCTGCTGCTGGTGCCGCTATTGGCCATGGCGCTGGGCCTGGTCACCTGGCAACCCAAATGGCCGCAGGGCCTGCTGCTGTGGCTGGCGGTCAATCTCGGCGTAGCGGTGCTGGCGGAGGAATTGCTCTTTCGCGGCCTGCTCCAGACCGCCCTGATCAAGCGCCTGGGTATCTGGCCAGGCTTGCTGTTGACGGCTGGCCTGTTCGGTGCGGCGCATCTGCCCTTCAGCACGCTATTCGCCGTGGTGGCGACCTGCGCGGGGCTGGGTTATGGGCTGGTCTTCCACTACAGCGGCCGCCTGAGCCTGGCCATCGCCCTGCACACAGCGGTCAATCTTCTGCATATATTGCTGTTGAGCTATCCGCTACGTCTGGCGTGACGGCAATGCGGTAAGGCGAAAAGATGCGTTGCAGCTCGCCTTTCGCCCTCAACTGCTCGAGCAGGGCGGCGAAACGTTCAGGAGTTATCGGTGCGCCGGCGCGAATCATCGCATGATGGCGATAGACCTGATCGACACGCTCGGAGATCAGTAACTGCCGTGCATACTCGCGATTGCGCTCGAGAAAGTCGTAGAGATTGGAGCGTGTCACCAGCGCGACATCGGCGCGCCCGCGTATCACCATCAGCAGGTTGCTGTCGTGGGAGTGACCAAGGTTGGCATTGAAGGCGCTGGTAAGGAACTCCGGGTCGCTGTTGAACTGGGCAAAGCCATAGTGATAGCCGCGATAAAGCGCCAGGCGCTTGCCTTCGAGCTGCTCGAAGTAACGCTGGTCGCGCAGCGCCTCGTTCCTGGCGACGAACAACTCCGCATCTTCCAGCCTCATATCGACGGCTTCAGCGTCGACGTCCTGCCAGCCCCATTGCGGATTCTCGAAAATCGCCATATCGATACGCCCACGCTGCAGATCGCTGAAACGACGCACGATGGCGGTGGGCAACATGGTGAAGTGGTATTCGCTCTGCTCTCGATTGAGCGCTTCGAGCAACTGCGGTAGCAGGCCACTGGAGTCGTGCAGGTTGGACTTGATCACATAGGGGGGGAAGTGCGCGCCACCGACCTTGACCACGTCGGCCGCATGCAGAGGATCCACCAGCAAGAGACACAAGGCACCCAAACATCCATGAAACCAGCACCGCGCATGCCGCATGTCGAGTCCCCAAAAAATTCCTTCTCTCAGTGAGCTGCACACTACTCCAGTCTCTCCTGACCGACCAGATGGATTTTCACTCTACTGACACTTTGTTACCCAATGTCAGACGATAGCGCCCAAGTAGCTTGGTTAGTTCACCACTGGCCTGCAGCCGGTTCAACAGTTCGGCAACTTCGGCCGGGCTCAGCGGCCCCTTGGGCCGCAGCAGCACCTGGTGGTGATAGAGCTGATCGGGGCGATCGGAAACCAGAAAATCGGGCAGCATTTCCGGGTGCCGATCCAGAAACAGCTCCAGATACGAGCGCGTCACCACGGCGATATCGACGCGTCGCGCCAGGAGCATGCGCAGGTTACTGTCGTGGGAATAGGTCAGCAGCGCGTTGAACTGCCGCGCGAGGTAGTCAGGGTCGGCGTCGAAACTGGCGAAGCCGTAGTGATAGCCGTTGTAGAGCGCCATGCGCTTGTCGCTGAAATTCTCGAAATAGTCCTGCCCACGCCCCGGCTCCGCCGCAGCGACATAGACTTCCGCATCGTCGATATCCAACCCCAGGGCCAGGTATGACGTGCCCTGCCACCCCCAGCGACTGGACTCGAAGAACATCAGATCGAAGCGTCCGCTTTCAAGGTCGCGGTAACGGCGGGTCGCCGACGTTGGCACCAGCACGAAACGGTATTGCTGCTGCGACGCGTTGAGCGCGCGCAACAATTCGGGCACCAAACCTTGCGGATAGGATGATTCGGGCTTGTCCAGATAGGGCGGGAAGTGATAGCCGCCGACGCGTATTTCCTGCAGCGCAACGGCAGCAGGTACATGCAACAGCCACAGACAGCACAACAGGCAAAAGGCTAGTGCGCGCAAACTCGACCTCTCGTCACGGATGACAACGCGGGAGTACCCCAACGCCCGTGTTCGAGCCGAAAACCGGCAGATGCTCCTATCCTAGCCTCAGGCTTCCTTGCATACCAATGACAATGCTTCTTCGGCCAACTGATCCAGCGTCATGGGTCCCTGCGAACGGAACCAGGTATTGGTCCAGCTCAGCGCACCGGTGAGAAAACGCCGCTGAATGAAGGGATCGCCCCTGAAGTAACCGGCCTCACGTGCCTCGCCCAGCACCGCCAACCAGATCTGCTCGTAGGTATCACGCAGGGCCAGTACCTGTGCCTGCCCCTCTTGCGAAAGCGAACGCCATTCGTAGACCAGCACCGCCATGGCCTCGCCGGTACCGCCCATGATCGATTGCAGCTCGCAGCGGATCAGCGCCAGCAGCCGCTCGCGGGTGCCCTGCGCCTCGGCCAGTGCAGCGCGCATCAGGGCGGTGTTGTAAACGATGGTTTCCTCCATCACCGAGCGCAGGATCTCGTCCTTGCTCTTGAAGTGGTGAAAGATGCTGCCCGACTGAATGCCGATGGCAGCGGCCAGATCGCGCACCGTGGTGCGCTCGTACCCCTTGCTGCGGAACAGGTGGGCGGCCATCTGCAACAGCTTGCCGCGGGCACTGTCCGGATCGGTTACCTGGCCGCTGGCGACCAGTTCCTGCATCACGGCCTGGGCTCTGTGTTCGTCCACGCTGACTTCTCCCCTGATTGCCCTGCACGGCGATTGTTCTGATGAATTCTCTATGCTGCCGGCAAGTGCTTGTCTTGCTTGACGAAATGTATGCGGCGAGAGCTGACCAAGCAAGCGCTTGGGCGCATTTTTGGCCGAATTGGCGTCTTTCGCCACTTTTAAACCAAGCGCTTGCTTGGTAGTGTGAGCTCACCTTCTCAATGTGTGACGGGCCAATTCCAATGAGCAAAACCGTACGCATCGGCTGCGCCTCCGCGTTCTGGGGCGACACCTCCACTGCTGCCGCCCAGCTGGTTCGCGGTGCCGAGCTGGATTACCTGGTGTTCGACTACCTGGCCGAGATCACCATGTCGATCATGGCCGGCGCCCGCATGAAGAAGCCTGACGATGGCTACGCCCGTGATTTCGTCGAGGTGCTCACGCCGCTGCTGGGCGAGCTGGCGGCGAAGAAGATCCGCGTCATCAGCAACGCCGGCGGGGTCAACCCGATGGCCTGCGCCACCGCCCTGAGCGCTGCCTGCGAGCAGGCCGGTGTGCAACTGAAGATCGCCGTGCTGCACGGCGACAACCTGCAACCCAGGCTTGGCGAGCTGGTCAAGGCCGGCACCCGCGAGATGTTCACAGGCGCCGCGCTGCCGCCCTTCTGCGTGTCGGTCAACGCCTACCTGGGCGCGCCGGGCATCGTCGCCGCGCTGGAACGGGGCGCCGACATCGTCATCACCGGCCGCGTGGTCGACAGCGCCGTGGTCAGCGCCGCCCTGGTGCACGAGTTCGGCTGGGCCTGGAGCGATTACGACAAGCTGGCCCAGGCCGCGCTGGCCGGGCACATCATCGAATGCGGCGCGCAGTGCACCGGTGGCAATTTCACCGATTGGCGCGACGTAGCGGATTACGAGCACATCGGTTTCCCCATCGTCGAAGTCGAAGGCGATGGCCGTTTCGTCGTGACCAAGCCCGAGGGCTCCGGCGGCCTGGTCACGCCTTTTACCGTTGGCGAGCAGATGCTCTACGAGATCGGCGACCCGCGCGCCTATCTGTTGCCGGACGTGATCTGCGACTTCACCCTGGTCGAACTGCGCCAGGTCGGCGACAACCGCGTGCAGCTGCAGGGCGCGCGCGGCCTGCCGCCTAGCGATCAGTACAAGGTCAGCGCCACGCACCCGGACGGTTTTCGCTGCACTGCCAGCTTCCTGCTCGCGGGTATCGATGCCGTGGCCAAGGCCGAGCGGGTCGCCCAGGCGATCATCAACAAGACCGAAGAGATGTTCGCCGAGCGTGGCTGGGGCCGTTACCAGGAGGTCAGCGTCGAGCTGCTCGGCAGCGAGGCCACCTATGGCGCCCACGCTCAGCATCAGGACAGCCGCGAGGTGGTGGTGAAGATCGCCGCACGCCATGCCAGGAAGGAGGCGCTGATCCTCTTCTCCCGCGAGATCGCCCAGGCCGCCACCGGCATGGCGCCGGGCCTGACCGGCATCGTCGGCGGGCGCCCTACCGTCTACCCGGTGATCCGCCTGTTCAGCTTCCTGGTGGACAAGAGTGCCTGCGCCTTGGGCGTCGAGATCGATGGCGAGCGCCAGCCGGTCGCCCTGCCCCAGGTCGATGCCTTCGACCCGGCTCAACTGCGCGCACCGGCCGCGCTGCCCGTGCCCATGGGCGAAGCGGACGCTACCGTACCGCTGATCCGCCTGGCCGTGGCGCGCTCCGGCGACAAGGGCAACCACAGCAATATCGGCGTGATGGCCAGAAAGCCCGAATACCTGGCGTGGATAGCCGCTGCGCTGACACCCGAAGCCGTGGCCAGCTGGATGGCACATACCCTGGATGCCGAGCAGGGTCGCGTCAGCCGCTGGTACCTGCCGGGCAGCCACAGCCTCAACTTTCTGCTGGAGAACGCGCTGGGCGGTGGTGGCGTCGCCAGCCTGCGCATCGACCCGCAGGGCAAGGCCTTCGCTCAGCAACTGCTGGAATTCCCGGTACCGGTGCCCGGGGCGCTGGCCGGGACCTTGACTGGTGCGCACGGCGCACCCTACACCCCGTAGGGTGCGCTGCGCGCACCGGTATCACTCAGGACAACCAGAACAATGAGCTACGACTCCGTATTCAAACCCGGTCTTTTCAATGATCAGACCAGCCTGGTCACCGGCGGTGGCAGCGGCATCGGTCGCTGCGTGGCCCACGAGCTGGCCTACCTGGGCGCCCATGTGGTGCTGGTCGGACGCAAGCAGGAAAAGCTGGAGAAGACCTGTGCCGAGATCATCGAAGACGGCGGCAGCGCCAGCTTTCAGGTCTGCGACATCCGCGACGAAGACGCGGTAAAGGCCATGATTGCTGCAGTGATCGAGGAGCGCGGGCGCATCCATCAACTGGTCAACAACGCCGGCGGCCAGTTCCCGGCGCCGCTGATCGGCATCAACCAGAAAGGCTTCGAGACCGTGGTGCGCACCAACCTGGTGGGCGGTTTTCTGGTGGCCAAGGAAGTCTTCCTGCAGAGCATGAGCAAGCACGGTGGCGCCATCGTCAACATGCTCGCCGACATGTGGGGCGGCATGCCCGGCATGGGTCACTCCGGTGCGGCGCGTGCCGGCATGGAGAACTTCACCAAGACCGCCGCCTACGAATGGGGCCACGCCGGTGTGCGGGTCAACGCCGTGGCGCCGGGCTGGATTGCCTCCAGCGGCATGGACACCTACCCCGAGTCGATGAAGAACATGATCCGCAACCTCAAGGATCACGTGCCGCTGCAGCGCATCGGCAGCGAATCCGAGGTAGCCGCAGCCATCGTCTTCCTGCTCAGCCCCGGCGCCAACTTCATCAGCGGCAACTGCATCCGCATCGATGGCGCCGCCAGCCAGGGCACCCGCGCCTGGACGCTGGGCAAGGCGAGAAACAGCGAGCCCTACAACGGTTTCCATCGGGCCTATGTGCCCGATGTACTGAAAGATCAGGAGTAAGGCGATGCCCGTGATCCAATCGGAAATCGATGTGCATGGCGACGCCTTCGCGCAGAACCGCGAGGCCATGCTGGCGGCCATCACGGCCTTCCGCGACGTCGAGCAGAAGGTGCAGGACAAGGCGCAGGAAGCCAAGGCCAAGTTCGAGAAGCGCGGCCAGTTGCTGCCGCGCGAACGCATCAACCTGCTGCTCGATGCCGGTGCGCCGTTCCTCGAGCTGGCCTCGCTGGCCGGCTACAAGCTGCATGACGACAAGGACGGCAGCCAGGCCGGCGGCGGCCTGATCGCCGGCATCGGCTACATCGCCGGCGTGCGTTGCCTGGTAATTGCCAACAACAGCGCGATCAAGGGCGGCACCATCTCCCCCAGCGGCCTGAAGAAATCCCTGCGCCTGCAGCAGATCGCCTTCGAGAACAAACTGCCGGTGGTGACCCTGGCAGAAAGCGGCGGCGCCAACCTCAACTACGCCGCCGATATCTTCGTAGAAGGCGCGCGCGGCTTCGCCAACCAGGCGCGCATGTCCGCCATGGGCCTGCCGCAGATCACCGTGGTGCACGGCTCAAGCACCGCCGGCGGGGCCTATCAGCCCGGCCTGTCGGACTACGTGGTGGTGGTGCGCGGCAAGGCCAAGATGTTCCTCGCCGGCCCGCCACTGCTCAGGGCCGCCACCGGCGAGATCGCCACCGACGAGCAACTCGGCGGCGCCGAGATGCACGCCCAGGTCGCCGGCACCGCCGAGTACCTGGCCGAGAACGACGCCGACGGCGTGCGCCTGGCGCGTGAGATCCTCGCCATGCTGCCCTGGAACCAGCAGCTACCGGCGCGTCCGGCGAAAACCTGGCGCGAACCGCTGTACCCAGCCGAGGAACTGCTCGGCCTGGTACCGGCCGACGCCAAGAAGCCCTACGACGTGCGCGAGATCATCGCGCGCATCGCCGATGGCTCGGCGTTCCTCGATTTCAAGAACGAGTTCGACAGCCAGACCGTCTGCGGCCACCTGCAGATCGAGGGCCTGGCCTGCGGCTTCATTGGCAACAACGGCCCGATCACCCCGCAAGGTGCGGCCAAGGCAGCGCAGTTCATCCAGCTGTGCGAGCAGAGCAACACACCGATCCTGTTCTTCCACAACACCACCGGTTTCATGGTCGGTACCGAGTCGGAGCAGAACGGCGTGATCAAGCACGGCTCGAAGATGATCCAGGCCGTGGCCAACGCCACCGTGCCCAAGCTCACCATCGTCGTCGGCGGTTCCTACGGCGCCGGCAACTACGCCATGTGCGGCCGAGGCCTCGACCCGCGCTTCATCTTCGCCTGGCCCAACAGCAAGACCGCCGTGATGGGTGGTGCCCAGGCCGGCAAGGTGCTGCGCATCGTCACCGAGGACAAGCACGCCAAGGAAGGCAAGGAAGCCGATCCGAAAATGCTCGACATGCTCGAGCAAGTCACCGCGCAGAAGCTCGACAGCCAGTCCACCGCGCTGTACGGCACCGCCAGCCTGTGGGACGACGGCCTGATCGACCCGCGTGATACGCGCAAGCTGCTGGGCTTCTTGCTGGACATCTGTGCCGAGGCCAACCTGCGTCCATTGAAGAAAAGCAGCTTCGGCGTGGCGCGATTCTGACCGTAGGGCGGGTGAAACCCGCAAAGCATGCGGCGGGTTTCACCCGCCCTACAGACCCATTCGATACGGAGTACAACAACAATGATCTTCACTCAGGAACACGAAGAACTCCGCCGTACCGTCCGCAACTTCGTCGACAAGGACATCAATCCACACGTCGATGAGTGGGAAAAGGAAGGCCGCTTCCCCATCCACGACATCTTCAGGAAGGCCGGCGAGCTGGGCCTGCTGGGCATCTCCAAACCGGAGAAATTCGGCGGCATGGGCCTGGATTACAGCTATTCGATCGTTGCTGCCGAAGAGTTCGGCACCATTCACTGCGGCGGCATCCCCATGTCCATCGGCGTGCAGACCGACATGTGCACCCCGGCCCTGGCGCGCTTCGGCTCCGATGAGCTGCGCGAAGCGTTCCTGCGCCCGGCCATTACTGGCGAAATGGTCGGCTGCATCGGCGTCTCCGAAGTCGGTGCCGGCTCCGACGTGGCCGGGATGAAAACCAAAGCGCGCTAGGACGGCGACGACTATGTGATCCACGGCAGCA
>CAMPIF010000172.1 GCA_946886245.1 Ectopseudomonas composti
CTGCGCTTGCAGCTGGGCGATATTCAGCTGGGCGAACTGCGTCTGGACGGCCAGGCGCAACTGAGCGATCTGCAACTGATCGCCAGCTGGAACGAGCAAGGCGTGGAGCTGCAGCGTCTGGCCCTGCAGCGCGATGACCTGAGCCTGGACGTCAGTGGCCAGCTGACACCGCAGGGCGACTGGCCGCTGGCGCTGAGTGGCCGTCTGCAGTTGCCGGAAGTCGATGGCAAGGCCTGGCAGGTGGCGCTGCAGGTAGGTGGCGAGTTGCAACGCAACCTGAAGATCGAGGCCGATAGCAGCGGCTATCTCGACGCCCGCCTCGAAGGGCAGGTGCAGGCGCTGGCCGAGCATCTGCCCGCCGAACTGCGCCTGACTAGCCAGGATTTCCAGGCCAGCAGCGCCTTGCCGCAGACGCTGCACCTGCAGGCGCTGACCTTGTCGGCAAAGGGAGATCTGAGCAGCGGCTATCGAATCGACGGTAGCGCCAATCTGCCCGCCGAGCAGGCGTCGATGCCGCTGAGCTTGCGCGGACGGGTCGATGCCAGGGGCGCGGACATCGAGTTGCTGCGCATCGAGGCCGAGGATCAGCAGCACCTGCAGCTCACCGGAGTGCTGGCCTGGAGCGAGGCGTTTCAGGCCGACGCCACGCTCGACTGGCTGGACTTCCCCTGGCAGCGCCTGTACCCGCTGGACCAGCCACCACCCGTGGCATTGCAGCAACTTCAGGCCGAAGTCAGCTACAGCGAAGCCAATTACCTGGGGAATTTCGCCGCGCAATTGCAGGGGCCGGCGGGGGGCTTCAGCCTGAGCAGTCCGGTCAGTGGCGATCTTGAGCAGGTCAGTCTGCCGCAAGTGCAGTTGGTGGCCGGCCAGGGCCGCGCCGAGGGTGTGGTCAAGGTCGGTTTTGCCGAAGGTATCGACTGGCAGGCCATGCTGCAGCTTCGTGCCCTCGACCCGGGTTACTGGCTGGCGCAGATGCCGGGCAACCTGGCCGGTCCGCTGAACAGCTCGGGCAGCTTCAATGCCGGTGCGCTGCAGGCCACGGCCGATATTGACCTCAATGGCCGCCTGCGTGGCCAGCCGGCGCAATTGCAGGTAAAGGGTGCCGGCGCTGGCGAGCAGTGGCAGCTCGAGCAGCTGCTGGTGCGCATGGGCGACAACCGGATCAGCGGCAAGGGCTCGCTGGATTCGCGTCTGCGGGGGCAGTTGGAGCTGGCCTTGCCGCGTCTTGGACAGCTCTGGCCCGGTCTGCAAGGGCAGATGCAGGGCCAGCTGTCCCTGGCCGGCACCTTGCAGGCGCCGCAAGGCCAGCTTGCGCTGAGCGGTGAGCGCCTGGCCTTTGGTGACCCCAGCCTGCGGCGCCTGCAACTGGACGCGACGCTGGATGCCCGTCAGCAGGCGCGCATCGCCTTGAACCTGCGCGGTATGCGCATCGGCGACACCTATCTTGGGCGCTTGCAGGCCGATGGCCGTGGCGATCAGCGCCGGCAGGCGCTGGACATCGATCTGCAAGGCCCGCTGCTGCAACTGGTCCTGGCCCTGGACGGCAACCTCAACGAGCAGGGCGATTGGCGCGGGCGCATCGCCAGTGGTCGCGTGCAGAGCGGTGGCCAGGACTGGCAACTGCAGCAGGCTGCGACTCTGGAGCGCCTGGCCAGCGGCCGCCTGAATCTCGGCGCGCATTGCTGGCAAGCCGGCGATGCCAGCCTGTGCGGCGGGCAGCAACGGCTGATGCCGCAGCCCAGCCTGGACTGGCGCCTGGAGAATTTCCCCCTGGCCAGCCTGCAACCCTGGCTGCCCGAAGATTTCGCCTGGCAGGGGCGCCTGGATGGTCAGCTCAAGGTCGATCTACCCGAGAGCGGCCCCAATGGCCAAGTCGTGCTCGATGCCGGTGCTGGCAATCTGCGCATTCGTCAGCCGGATGAGGAGCAGTGGCTGGATTTTCCCTACGACAGCCTGCGCCTGGACAGCACGCTGCGCCCACAGCGGGTAGAAAGCCAACTGCGCTTCGTCAGCGCTCGCCTGGGCGAGTTGGTGTTGCAAGCGCAGATCGATCCGCGCCCGGCGCGCAAGCCGGTCAGCGGTGAGTTTCGTCTTGGTGGTTTCGATCTGGCCGTACTGCGTCCTTTCGTGCCGATGGCGGAAAAGCTTGAAGGCAAACTGCAGGGCAACGGCAGCATAACCGGCCATCTGTTGGACCCCCAGATCAATGGCCAATTGCGTCTGGATGGCGGCGAGCTGTCCGGGAGCGAACTGCCGATCAGCCTGGAGAACCTGCAGTTGCAGGCGTTGATCGCGGGCGAGCAGGTGCAGCTCTCCGGCGACTGGCGCAGCGGTGAGCAGGGGCGTGGCAATCTGCGTGGCGAACTGACCTGGGCCGAGGGGCTGAGCGGTGACCTGGCGGTGCAGGGGCAGCGCTTGCCGGTGAAGGTCGAGCCCTATGCCGAGCTGGAAGTCGAGCCCGATCTGCAATTGCAGCTGCGCGCCCAGCGTCTGGCCGTCAGCGGCAAGGTGGGTGTGCCGCGCGGCCTGATCAGCGTACGTGAACTGCCGCCTTCCACCGTCAAGGTCTCCGCTGATGCGCGGGTGGTCGGGCGTGAAGTGCCCGAGGTCGAGCAGGGCCTGGGTATCGCCATGGATGTCGATGTCGAAGTGGGGCAGGACAAGCTGGCGTTCAGCGGTTTCGGTCTGACTGCCGACCTGCGTGGGCGTGTGCACATCGGCGATAACCTCGATACCCGCGGTGAGCTGGATCTGGTCAAGGGGCGCTATAGCGCCTACGGCCAGCGCCTGACCATTCGGCGCGCGCGCCTGTTGTTCACCGGACCTATCGATCAGCCGTTCCTCGATGTGGAAGCGATTCGCCGGGTTGACACGGTGGTGGCCGGTATTCGCCTGTCCGGCAGTGCCGAGCGGCCCAGTACCACGGTCTTCGCCGAACCGGCCATGAGCCAGGAGCAGGCGCTGTCCTATCTGGTGCTGGGCCGGCCTGTGGGGCAAGGTGCGGGTGACAACAGCATGCTCGGTCAGGCCGCGCTGGCGCTCGGTCTGGCTGGTAGCAGCTCCATCACCACCAGCCTGGCAAACAGCCTGGGCATTCAGGATTTCCAGCTCGACACCGAGGGCAGTGGCGTGACGACCAGCGTGGTGGCCAGCGGCAATATCACCGAGCGGCTCAGTCTTCGTTATGGCGTAGGCGTGTTCGAGCCGGCCAACACCATCGCCTTGCGTTACGAGCTGAGCCGGCGTCTTTATCTGGAAGCGGCCAGCGGCCTGGCCAGTTCGCTCGACCTGTTCTATCGACGGGATTTCTGATGATCGCGCGATCTCTTGCTAAATCCCTACTTGGCTGCGGGTGTATCGCCGGCGCTTCTGCGCTAGTCTGGTCGCATGGTCGGGCCGTGACCTGCCATTCGATGGACCCTTCGCCTCGGCGAATCCCATGTCACACTTTTGCCCTTCAACTCCCTGAACGATAAGGAAACTCCCATGGCGCAAGTCACTCTCAAAGGCAACCCGGTGCAGGTCGATGGTCAACTGCCGCAGGCCGGCCAACAGGCGCCGGCCTTCAGCCTGGTCGCTGGTGACCTGAGCGACGTCACCCTGGCCAGTCTGGCCGGCAAGCGCAAGGTGCTGAACATCTTCCCCAGCGTCGACACCCCGACCTGCGCCACCTCCGTGCGCAAGTTCAACGCCGAAGCTGGCCAGTTGAACAACACCGTGGTGCTGTGCATCTCCGCCGATCTGCCATTCGCCCAGGCGCGCTTCTGCGGTGCCGAAGGTCTGGACAGCGTGGTCAACCTGTCTTCCCTGCGTGGCGCCGACTTTCTCAAGAACTACGGCGTGGCCATTGCCAGCGGCCCGCTGACCGGCCTGGCTGCTCGTGCGGTAGTCGTGTTGGATGAAAACGACAAGGTGCTGCACAGCGAGCTGGTCGGCGAAATCGCCGACGAGCCGAACTATGCAGCTGCCCTGGCCGTGCTCAAGTAAGCGGCAAGCAAAAAAACGGACGGCCTGCCTCGCAGGCCGTTTTTATTTGTGTACTCAGGCGAACCTTCGGGGCACTGCCAGCTCAAGAATTTATCGCGGACACAAACACTTAGTAACGTAAGGGGAGGGTAAAAAGCGGGTAAATGGGCTTTGCTTGACGCGGGCCAGTGCTTATCGTGCCGACTCCCATCAAAAGTGATATTGCGCCTGCCATGTCGAATGCTTCCCCTTCCTCCTCGAATTCCTCCCGCCAATGGCTGATCGGCCTGACGCTGCTCGCCATTTTGCTTCTGCTGCTGTGGTGGTTCTGGCCGAGCGAGCCAGAAAGCCAGCAGATGGGCCGTGGTCGCTTCGGCGACATGGGCCCGGTGCCGGTACGCCTGGCCGAGGTCAGGCAGGGTGAGTTCGCCATCGAGCTCAAGGCACTCGGCACGGTAACGTCCTACAACACGGTCAATGTGCGTTCGCGGGTCGATGGGGAACTGGTCAAGGTGCTGTTCGACGAGGGGCAGCAGGTCAAGGCCGGCGACCTGCTGGCGGTGATCGACCCACGCCCTTATCAGGTGGCCTTGCAGCAGGCGCAGGGGGCGCTGCAGGAAAACCAGGCACAGCTGAAGAATGCCGAGCTGGATCTGCAGCGCTACAAGGGCCTGTACGACGAAGACAGCATCGCCAGGCAGACCCTGGACACCCAGCAGGCGCTGGTCAATCAGTACCGTGGCAGCCTGCAGAGCAACCAGGCCGATGTCGCCACGGCCAAGCTCAACCTCGACTTCACCCAGATTCGCGCCCCCATCGACGGTCGTCTGGGGCTGCGCCAGCTGGATGTCGGCAATCTGGTCAGCAGCGGTGATACCACGCCGCTGGTGGTGATAACCCAGGCCGATCCCATCTCGGTGATCTTCACCATCCCCGAGGGTGACCTGCCTGCCGTGCTGCAGCGCCGCCGCGACGGCGCCACTTTGGCCGTCGAGGCCTGGGACCGTGGCGAGCGCCTGAAACTGGCCGAAGGCGTGCTGGAAAGCCTGGATAACCAGATCGACACCACCACCGGTACGGTCAAGCTCAAGGCGCGCTTCGACAACGCCGAGCAGATGCTCTTCCCCAATCAGTTCGTCAACGTGCGTCTGCGCGTTGAAACCCGCGAGGCCGCCACCATCATTCCGTCCGCTGCGGTGCAGTTCGGCACTCAGGGCACCTTCGTCTATGTCGTGGGTGACGATAACAAGGTGAGCATCCGCCCGGTCACCATCGTGGCCAGCGATGCTGAACGCAGCATGGTCAACGAGGGCGTGCAGCAGGGCGAACGGCTGGTCATGGAAGGTACCGACCGCCTGCGTGACGGCAGCGAAGTGGAGGTGGTCGACCCGACTGCCGTGCAGGAATCCGGCAGCGAAGGGCAGGGGGAGCCCAGCCGGGCCGCCGCGCGGAACGACGCATGAACATCTCCCGTCCCTTCATCCTGCGGCCGGTCGCCACCACGCTGTTGATGGTGGCGATCTTCCTCAGCGGCCTGATCGCCTATCGCCTGCTGCCGGTGTCGGCGCTGCCGGAGGTGGATTATCCGACCATCCGCGTGCTGACCCTGTACCCCGGCGCCAGCCCGGATGTGATGACCAGTGCCGTGACGGCGCCGCTGGAGCGCCAGTTCGGGCAGATGGCCGGGCTCAAGCAGATGTCCTCGACCAGCTCGGGCGGCGCGTCGGTGATCACCCTGCGCTTCAACCTGGACGTTTCCCTGGCGGTGGCCGAGCAGGAGGTGCAGGCGGCGATCAACGCGGCGAGCAACCTGCTGCCCGGCGATCTGCCGGCGCCGCCGGTGTACAACAAGGTCAACCCGGCCGACACGCCGGTACTGACCCTGGCGATAAGTTCGGCGACGATGCCGCTGCCGCAGGTCAACGATCTGGTCGATACCCGGCTGGCGCAGAAACTGGCGCAAACCAGCGGTGTCGGCCTGGTGACCCTGGCCGGCGGGCAGCGTCCGGCGGTGCGCATTCGCGTCAACCCGGAGGCACTCGCTTCCTATGGGCTCAGCCTTGCCGACGTGCGCAGCCTGATCACCGCCAGCAACGTCAACCAGCCCAAGGGTAACTTCGATGGCCCCACGCGGGTATCCCAGCTCGATGCCAACGACCAGCTGAAATCCGTCGAGGAATACCGCGAGCTGATCCTCCACTACGAGAACGGCTCGGCGCTGCGTCTGAAGGATGTCGCCGAGATCATCGATGGCGCCGAGAACGAGCGCCTGGCTGCCTGGGCCAACCGCAATCAGGCGGTGCTGGTCAACGTGCAGCGCCAACCCGGTGCCAACGTGATCGACGTGGTCGATCGCATCCAGACCCTGCTGCCGCACCTGACCGAAGGCCTGCCGGCTAGCGTCGAGGTCAAGGTGCTGACCGACCGTACGCAGACCATCCGTGCCGCTGTACGTGACGTGCAGCACGAGCTGCTGCTGGCCATCGCCCTGGTGGTGATGGTGACGTTCCTGTTCCTGCGCAAGCTGTCGGCGACCATCATCCCGTCCATCGTCGTGCCGCTGTCGCTGATTGGCACCTTCGGCGTGATGTACCTGGCAGGCTTCACCATCAACAACCTGACGCTGATGGCGCTGACCATCGCCACCGGTTTCGTGGTCGACGACGCCATCGTCATGCTGGAGAACATCGCCCGACATCTGGAGGAGGGGGAGACGCCGCTGAACGCTGCGCTCAAGGGCGCCCGGCAGATCGGCTTCACCCTGGTCTCGCTGACCCTGTCGCTGATCGCCGTACTGATTCCGTTGCTGTTCATGGCCGATGTGGTCGGCCGCCTGTTCCGCGAGTTCGCCATCACCCTGGCCGTGGCCATCATGATTTCCCTGGTGGTGTCGCTGACTCTCACGCCGATGATGTGCGCGCGCCTGCTCAAGGCCGAGAAACCCGAGCAGGAAGGGCGCTTCTATCGTGCCGCCGGTGGCGCCATCGATGCGATGATCGAGCGCTATGGCGTGTGGTTGCAGTGGGTGCTCAAGCATCAGCCGCTGACCCTGTTGGTGGCCGTGGCGACCCTGGGGCTGACCGTGCTGCTGTATGTGGCGGTGCCCAAGGGCTTCTTCCCGGTGCAGGACACCGGCGTGATTCAGGGCATTTCCGAGGCCCCGCAGTCGATCTCCTTTGCTGCCATGAGCGAGCGTCAACAGCGCCTGGCGGATGTGATCCTGCGCGATCCGGCAGTGGCAAGCCTGTCCTCTTCGATTGGCGTGGACGGCGACAACCCGACGCTCAACAGCGGCCGCCTGCTGATCAACCTGAAGACCCACGCCGAGCGCGATGTCACCGCCAGTGAGGTGATCGAGCGTCTGCGTCCGGAGTTGGCGCAGATTCCCGGTATCGAGCTGTTCATGCAGCCGGTGCAGGACCTGACCATCGAAGATCGCATCAGCCGCACCCAGTTCCAGTTCACCCTGGAGTCGCCTGACAGCCAGTTGCTGGAAACCTGGACGCCGCGTCTGGTCGAAGCGCTGCGCGAGCAGCCGGAGCTGACCGACGTGGCCAGCGACCTGCAGAACCGTGGTCTGCAGGTGTACCTGGACATCGACCGCGACGCCGCCGCGCGCCTGGGCATCAACGTTGGCAGCATCGACGATGCCTTGTACGACGCGTTCGGCCAGCGCCAGATCAGCACCATCTACACCCAGGCCAGCCAGTACCGCGTGGTGCTGGAAAGCCGCGATGGCGGGCGCATCGGCCTGGCCGCACTGCGCCAGATTCACGTGGCCACCGGTGACGGCCAGCAGGTGCCATTGTCGTCCCTGGCGCACATAGAGGAGCGCCCGGCCAGCCTGCTGATCAACCATATCGGTCAGTTCCCGGCGGTGACCCTGTCGTTCAACCTGGCGCCGGGCGTCTCGCTGGGCGAGGCGGTTGCCGTGATCGAGCGTGTCGAGCAGGAAATCGGCCTGCCCGGTGGCATCGACACCCAGTTCCAGGGGGCTGCCGAAGCGTTCCGTGCATCGCTGTCGTCGACCTTGCTGCTGATCCTGGCGGCCATCATCACCATGTACATCGTGCTCGGTGTGCTTTACGAGAGTTACATCCACCCGATCACCATCCTTTCCACCCTGCCTTCGGCGGGGGTCGGGGCACTGCTGGCGCTATTGCTGACGGGTAACGACCTGGGATTGATCGCCATCATCGGCATCATCCTGCTGATCGGCATCGTCAAGAAGAACGCGATCATGATG
>CAMPIF010000173.1 GCA_946886245.1 Ectopseudomonas composti
CGGCGCGCTGCCCTTCCTCACGCCGCTGCTGCTGCAACTGGCGATGGGCTATTCGCCGGCTCAGGCCGGCATGAGCCTGATTCCCCTGGCGCTGGCGGCCATGGCGGCCAAACCCCTGGCCAGACCGCTGATCGAACGCCTCGGCTACCGCAATATCCTCACCAGTAACACCCTGCTGCTCGGCGCCCTGATCGCCAGCCTGGCCCTGGTCGATGCACACACCTCGACCTTGCAGCTGATCATCCAGCTGAGCCTGATCGGCGCCTGCAATTCCCTGCAGTTCACCGCGATGAACACCGTGACGCTGATCGACCTGGACAACCGCGACGCCAGCAGCGGCAACAGCCTGCTGTCGGTGGTGGTGCAACTGGCGATGGGCCTTGGCGTTGCCTCGGCAGCGGCGCTGCTCAGCGGCTTCAGCCGGGAGCTGGGTGGCAGTGGCCATATACTGCAGGCATTCCAGGCGACCTACCTGTGCGTTGGCCTGCTGTCGATGCTGGCGGCGGCGATCTTCCTGCAACTGGACACCAAAGACGGCCGTAGCGGGCGCAATATCGAGGTTTCAACGGACGATTGAGCGGGCCTGCTACACTGCCGACCTGTTTCTCCACCCCCGAGTCTTGCCGTGACCGCTACTGCTTTCGCCAGCCTGCCCATTTCTGCCGCCATGCAGGCCAACCTCGCCGCCATCGGCTATGCCGAGATGACGCCCATTCAGGCTGCCAGCCTGCCGCTGATTCTCAAGGGCCGCGACCTGATCGCCCAGGCCAAGACCGGCAGCGGCAAGACCGCAGCCTTCGGCATCGGCCTGCTGCACCCGCTCAACCCGCGTTACTTCGGCTGCCAGGCCATGGTGCTGTGCCCGACGCGCGAACTGGCCGATCAGGTGGCCAAGGAAATCCGCCGCCTGGCCCGTGCTGCCGACAACATCAAGGTGCTCACCCTCTGCGGCGGCGTACCCTTCGGCCCGCAGATCGGCTCGCTCGAGCACGGTGCGCACGTTATCGTCGGCACGCCGGGACGCGTGCAGGAGCACCTGCGCAAGGGCACACTGAAAGTCGATGGGCTCAATACCCTGGTACTCGACGAAGCCGACCGCATGCTCGACATGGGCTTCATCGACAGCATCAGCGAAATCATCGAGCAGACCCCGGCACGGCGCCAGACCCTGCTGTTCTCCGCCACCTACCCGCCCGCCATCGAGCAGCTTGCCGCACGCTTTTTGCGTAGCCCGGAGCGGGTCGAAGTAGAGGCACAGCACGACGACGGGCAGATCGAGCAGCGCTTCTACGAAATAGCGCCGGGCCAGCGCCTGGAGGCGGTCAGCACCCTGCTGCGGCATTTCCGCAAACAACCGACCGTGGCCTTCTGCGCCACGCGCCAACAGTGCGACGAACTGGCCGCACAGCTGGAGGCCGAGAAGATTTCCGCCGCCGCCCTGCATGGCGATCTGGAACAGCGTGATCGCGATCAGATTCTCGCCCTGTTCGCCAATCGCAGCCTCAGCGTGCTGGTGGCCACCGACGTCGCGGCGCGCGGCCTGGATATCGCCGGGCTGGAAATGGTGATCAACGTCGAGCTGTCGCGTGATGCCGAGGTGCATATCCACCGTATCGGCCGCAGTGGTCGCGCTGGCGAGAAAGGCCTGGCACTGAGCCTGGTGGCGCCCGCTGAAGCCGGTCGTGCCCAGGCCATCGAAACCCTGCTGGGCAAGGAACTGGCCTGGTACCCGCTGCCCGCCGCCAAGGCGACGGGTGAGCCGCTGCTGCCGCCGATGCACACCATCTGCATCGGCGCCGGACGCAAGGACAAGCTACGCCCCGGCGATATCCTCGGAGCCCTGACCGGCGACGCCGGGCTGCCCGGTAGCCAGGTCGGCAAGATCGCCCTGTTCGACTACCAGGCCTATGTCGCAGTCGAACGCGACGTCGCCCGCCAGGCGCTCAAGCGCCTCACCGAAGGCAAGATCAAGGGCAGAACGCTGCGTGTGCGTCTATTGTAAGGCTGATATAACGAGTCAAACGGCCTGGGCCGGAGTCACCCATGCGCAATATTCTGGTCATTGAAGACAGCCCACTGGTACTGAAGATCCTCGAGCATCTGTTTCGTCAGGAAACCGATCTGGAGCCGATCTTCTGCGCGTCACTGGCAGAAGCGGAGGTCATGCTGGAGACCTCGGCGGCACTGTTCTTCGCTGCCATCGTCGATCTGCACCTGCCGGATGCGCCGGATGGCGAGAGCGTCGATCTGGTGATGCGCTATCACCTGCCATGCATCGTGCTCAGTGGCAGCTACAACGAACAGCGCCGCGACGAATTGCTGATGAAAGGCGTGGTCGACTACGTGCTCAAGGAGAGCCAGCACTCCTACGAGTACGCCTTCCGTCTGCTGCACCGGCTCGACCACAACAGCCACATCAAGATTCTCATCGCCGACGACTCCACGGCGCAGCGCCACTACATCCGTCATATCCTCGAGCCGCACCACTATCAGATCATCGAGGCCAGCGACGGCAGGGAGACCCTGCGCCAGCTGGGCGAGCACCCGGATATCGACCTGCTGGTACTCGACCATGCCATGCCCGGCGTCAGCGGTTTCGAGCTGGTCAAGCTGCTGCGCCAGAAGCTGCGCCTCAATGACCTGATCATCATCGGCGTGTCCGCCGACCCCAAGGGCTCGCTCAGTGCACAGTTCATCAAGCACGGTGCCGACGACTTCCTGCGCAAACCCTTCTGTCCTGAAGAGCTGAACTGCCGGGTGATGTCGACCCTGGAGCGACGCGACCTGTTGCGCGCATTGAAGAAGGCCGCGCAGTTCGATGCCCTGACCGGCCTGAACAACCGCCGCGCCTTCTACGAACAAGGCATGCAGATACTGCAGAAGGCGCAACGGGAAAGTCGCGAGGTCAGCGTGGCCATGCTCGATCTCGACCACTTCAAGCAGATCAACGATGGCTTCGGCCATGCCAGTGGCGACAGCGCCCTGGTGGTGTTCGCCCGGGCGATGAGCAATGCCTTCCCCGACATGCTGCTGGGCCGTCTGGGCGGCGAGGAATTTGCCCTGCTGACCCTGCATGGCGCGGATCATGTGGCCCAGGCTCTGGATAAACTGCGCCGACAGTGCGCCAGCCTGCACTATGCCGCTGGCGCGCCCGCGCTATCGTTCAGCGCGGGCCTCTATCAGGGTGAACCCGAGGATCTGGAAAGCCTGCTGCATGAGGCCGACATTCGCCTGTACCGGGCCAAGCAACAGGGGCGTGCCCGTACCATACTGGCCTGATCAGGGGCTGTGGCGCTGCAGCGTCGCGGCATAACTGCCGTCGTCGCTCATGGCCTGGATCGCCGCATCGAAACGCCTGGCAATGTCGCGATGCTGCGCATGGCTGCGGCGTATCAGGAGATGCAGGCCGTTCTCGCTCAGGGGCAGCGGCAGAAACTCCAGTTCATCGCGGATGGCGCTCAGCGTGCGCCCCAGCAGGTGGCGCGCGACCAGCTCGTCCTCCAGCGCCAGCTGGACGCGCCCGGCATGCAGCATCCGCGCGGCGATCTCGAAACTGCCGACACCAACCTTGAGCAGCTGCGGATCGCTGTCGAATTCCCTGGAATAGGCATAGCCCCTGACCACCGCGATGCTGTGCGGGTAGAGATCGGCCAGGGTCTCGAACTGGATGTCGCTCCCCTTGCGCCGCATGAAGCGGATGCGGTTGACCAGATAGGGCCGGGAGAAATAGCCGTACTCGGTGCGGTCGGCGCTGTACCAGGCGTTGATCAGCACATCGTAATCGCCACGTTTGAGCCCCAGCACCGCACGCTCCCAGGGCACCTCCACATAGCGGGTGGTGTAGCCGGCACGGGCGAGCGCCTGCTCCACCAGATCACTGGCCAGACCTTTGCCGGGCAGCCTCTGATCATTGAACGGCGGCCAGGGGTCGGCCACCAGGCGCAACAGCTCGGCCGAGGCCAATACCGGCGACAGCAGCAAGAGCAATAGCCAGGCACGCACTGCGAGCATGGGTGGCGGTCCATCCGAGATGATCTGTTCTAGTGATAGCAGGCACAACGCCACTCGTCACTGTCTCATATCTGAGACAGTCGATCGGGCGTTACACGCTTGCCAGCCACACGGCGACAGAAAAGTCGGCGCAGAGCGGCTTCGGGTAAACTTCAGCGGTTTTCACGCAGCGCTGGCTGCGTCATCGATTCACCTGAGGACATTTCGTGTTGCAAACCGACGTACTGATCATCGGCGCAGGCGCCGCCGGGCTGATGTGTGCTGCCACTGCCGCAGCCCGTGGCCGCCGCGTGCTGGTGCTCGACCATGCCAACAAGGCCGGCAAGAAAATCCTCATGTCCGGTGGTGGCCGCTGCAACTTCACCAACCTGTACTGCGAGCCGAACAACTTCCTCTCCGGCAACCCACACTTCTGCAAGTCCGCCCTGGCGCGCTTCACCCAGTGGGACTTCATCGGCCTGGTGGCCAAGCACGGTGTGCCCTACCACGAGAAGAAGCTCGGCCAGCTGTTCTGCGACAACAAGTCCAGCGACATCCTCGAACTGCTGCTGGCCGAATGTGCCGAGGCTGGCGCACAGATTCGCCTGAATACGGCGGTACACAGTATCGAGAAGACCGAAGGTGGTTTCCTTCTGCAAAGCGACCTCGGCGAAGTGGCCTGCCAGTCACTGGTGATCGCCAGCGGCGGGCTGTCGATCCCGACCCTCGGCGCCACCGGCTTCGGTTATCAGGTGGCCAGGCAATTCGGCCACGATTTGCTACCTACCCGCGCCGGGCTGGTGCCTTTCACCCTCACCGACCCGCAGCTCAAGACGCTGTGCACGGAGCTTTCCGGCACCTCGGTGGAGGACTGCCGGGTGAGCTGCAATGGCCAGAGTTTCGTCGAGAACATCCTCTTCACCCACCGTGGCCTGTCCGGCCCGGCGATCCTGCAGATCTCGTCCTACTGGCAGCCGGGCGATACCGTGCATATCGACCTGCTGCCGCATATCGATCTGCCCGAATGGCTGGCCACCCAGCAGCGCGAGCGTGGCAACAGCGAGCTGAAAACCCTGCTGGCCGAGCTGTTCACCAAGAAGATGGCGACCCTGCTGGTCGACAGCTGGTTCAGCAACAAACCGCTCAAACAGTACACGCCCGGCGAACTCAAGACGATTGCCGAGCGCCTGTCCGACTGGCAGCTGGTACCGGCAGGCACCGAAGGCTACCGCACGGCAGAAGTGACCCTGGGCGGGGTGAATACCGACGAGGTGTCATCCAAGACACTGGAGTCGCTCAAGGTACCGGGGCTGTATTTCATCGGCGAAGTGCTCGACGTCACCGGCCACCTGGGCGGCTTCAACTTCCAGTGGGCCTGGGCGTCGGGCTACGCCGCCGCGCAATACGTCTGAGGCTGGACTATTGCGCCCCATTCGACGGCGCAGCGGGAACTGCCGACGCGGCGCAGACTCTGCTATGAACAGCAGACCAGAAGTCTGCACATAACAGGGACGGCACCGCCTCATGACGCTCGAACAAGGCCTGATTTTCGTCATTCTCGTTGCCAGCATGGGGTTGTTCATCTGGGGCCGCTGGCGCCATGACGTGGTAGCGCTGGGCGCGCTGTTGGCGTGCGTGATCGTTGGCCTGGTGCCCGAGCGCGAAGCCTTTGCAGGCTTCGGTCACCCGGCGGTGATCACCGTCGCCTGCGTGCTGGTACTCAGCCATGGTTTGCAGCGCACGGGGGCGGTCAGTCGACTGGCCCAACGACTGCTGCCCAGCGGCGCTGGCGTGCTGCTGTCGATCGCCGCATTGACCGGCCTGGGCGCGCTGCTCTCGGCATTCATGAACAACGTCGGCGCCCTCGCCCTGCTGATGCCCATCGCCCTGCAGATTTCTGCACGCCTGGAACTGCCGCCGGGGCGCGTGCTGATGCCGCTGGCCTTCGGCACCATCCTCGGCGGCATGACCACGCTGATCGGTACACCGCCGAACCTGATCGTCTCCAGCTTTCGCGCGCAGAATGGCAGCGGTCCCTTCGCCATGTTCGATTTCAGCCCGGTCGGTGTCGCCGTGGCAGTGGCCGGCGTGCTGTTCATCACCCTGCTCGGCTGGCGCCTGGTGCCCAAGCGCGAAGTCGGTAACGCCGCCAGCTTCGACACCGGCCATTACCTGACCGAGGCGCGAGTCAAGGAAGGCGGCAAGGCCCAGGGCAAGACCCTGCGCGAGATCGAACAGTTGCTCGACGAGGCCGACGCCCAGGTGGTGGCCATGGTGCGCAACAAGCTGCGCCTGACTGCGCCCAACCCTCGGCGCGTGCTGCAGGCCGACGACGTACTGGTGATCGAGGCCGACCCTGAAGAACTGGGCGAAGTGCTCGGCCAGCTGGACCTGTTGCTGGAGGCCGAGCGCGAAGCCGAGGAAGCCGAGCAGCGGCAGGACCAGGACGCAGATACAGAAAAGAAGGCCAGCAACGGCGAAGACCGCGCCATGCAGGAGCTGCTGGTCAAACCCGACTCGTCACTGATCGGTCGTTCTGCCAGCAGCACGCGTTTGCGCAGCCGCTATTCCATCAACCTGCTGGCGATCTCCAGACAGAGCCATCGCTCGATCAAGCGCCTGCGCTCGACCCTGATCCAGGGCGGTGACGTGTTGCTGATGCAGGGCAGCGCCGAGGATATCGGCGAGTTCGCCAGCGACTATGACTGCGTGCCATTGGCCGCACGCGCCATCAACATTCCCGATCCGCGTCAGGCCAATCTCGCGCTCGGCATCATGCTGCTGGCCATCGCTGCCGCCGCCTTCGGCCTGCTCTCGGCTGCGATTGCCTTCGCCAGCGGTGTACTGGCCTACATGCTGCTGCGTCTGGTGCCGCTGCGCGCCGTCTACGAGTCCATCGACTGGCCGGTGATCGTGTTGCTCGGGGCCTTGATGCCGGTGGCCGGTGCGATGTCCGCGACGGGCGCAGCCGATCTGCTGGCACGCCTGCTGATGGAGAACCTGGCACAGGGCAACGCCATCATCACCCTGACCCTGTTGCTGGTGGTGACCATGACCCTGTCGGATTTCATGAACAACGCGGCGACTGCAGCTGTGATGTGCCCCATCGCGCTGAGCGCCGCCAGCCAGCTCGGCGTCAGCCCGGACTCGCTGCTGATGGCCGTGGCTATCGGCGCCTCCTGCTCGTTCCTCACGCCCATTGGCCACCAGAACAACACCCTGATCCTCAGCCCCGGTGGTTTCCGCTTTGGCGACTACTGGCGCCTGGGCCTGCCACTGGAGATCCTCGTGGTGCTGATCAGTGTGCCCATGCTGCTGTGGATCTGGCCGTTGTAATCATCCATTCAAGCGCTCGGGGTGATGCCGAGCACCACGTCGAAGCGGGCAACCTGTTCGTCGGTCTGCCCGCTCACCGGCACGAAGGGCACGACCAGCAGTTCGCGCAAGCGTGGGTCGCGGATCGCGTTGAGCAGGCCATCGCGCTGATTGAGCGGTTCGCCTTGGACATAGCACTGGGTGGAGAAACGCGGCAGGCCGGGCAGGGTCACCGCCAGATGGATATGCGGGGTGCGGCCGGGATAGGGCACCGGGCGGATGGTACGAAAGCGGTAGCGCCCATCGGCCGCGGTGGTGAAACGGCCATAACCCTGGAACCCGGGATCGAGCCTCTGGCGGTCACCGCCGCGACTGTGCAGGTAGATACCGTTGGCATCCACTTGCCAGATTTCCACCCGCGCCCCCGCCAGTGGTCGACCGCCCGCATCGAGGATCGAGCCATGCAGTTGCACGCGAATTCCGCGTGCCTCTGCGGCCTGGCCTTCGACTCGCACCAGGTCGTTGTCGTCATCCAGCGGTAGTTGGTCGGGGTAGAAGGGGCCGAGCGTCTGCCGTGGCGTCAGCAGGCGCTCGGCCAGCGCCAGTGCCGGGCTGGCCAGCAACGCGCCGCCGGCGGCGAAGAGGAGATGACGACGGCTGGACATGGTCTTTTCCTCCGTAGCGCGCAACCCGGGCGGCCCTCATGACAGATGCTCCAGCACCCCGGCGGCCGATTGAAAAGGCAGGCCATGGGCCTCGGCCACGCTGCCGCAGGTGATTGCCCCCCTGGCCACGTTGAGCCCATTCAGCAGATGCGGGTCGTCTTGCAAGGCGCGGCGAGTACCCTTCTGGGCGAGCGCCACGACGAACGGCAGGGTGGCGTTGTTCAGTGCCAGGGTCGAGG
>CAMPIF010000174.1 GCA_946886245.1 Ectopseudomonas composti
AGCAGTTCGGTAATCGGCTTTTGCTTGAGTTCGGTCAGATTCATAGGAATGACGTGATCATCGAGAGGAGAAGAAAGCTGTTAGCTTGAGAGGCCGCGCCGCAGAGAAGGCGACAGGATCGCGAACGAGTTCGTATAGGAATGAATCGGCGACGGCGTGCAGAGAGCTGCATGGAGGATGCAGCGGGGTCGAATTTAACACCGTGAAAAAACAGCGTCTAGCCCCGAAAACGAAAAACCCCGCAAATTGCGGGGCCTTCAAAAGGCTACGTAGGGTGGATGACGCTTTTTTCATCCACCACTTGCGACGCCATGGTGGATCGATGAAGCGTGATCCACCCTACAGCTTGCTTGGTGGGCTAAAGCCCACCCTACTTCTTAAATGTTGCTGTCGAGGAAGGCAGCCAGCTGCGACTTGGACAGCGCGCCGACCTTGGTCGCTTCGACGTTGCCGTTCTTGAACAGCATCAGGGTCGGGATACCACGCACGCCGTACTTCGGCGGGGTTTCCTGGTTCTCGTCGATGTTCAGTTTGCAGATCTTCAGCTTGCCCTGGTATTCCTTGGCGATCTCGTCGAGCACCGGTGCAATCATCTTGCACGGGCCGCACCACTCAGCCCAATAGTCGACCAGAACCGGACCTTCAGCCTGGATGACGTCCTGGTCGAAGCTGGCGTCGCTGACGTTGGTGATGAATTCGCTCATGAGGAGTCTCCGTGATTCGGAAGCAAAAAAGTGGCGCCATCATAGCCCGGCTTGAGTGACACCGAAAGGCACTGACGATTGAGCCTTTCAATAGCGCCGCATGGACGCCTCAATCGCCCAGCGTGGTGAAGGCGATGCCTGTGCGCAGCGCGGCGGCGCGGATGTGCTGCTGCATGGCCTTTTGCGCCGGGCCGGCGGCATGCCGCGCCAGGGCCTTGAGGATCTTGCGATGCTCCTGCCAGGTCTCCATCGCTCGCTCCGGGCGGATGAACGGCAGCTTCTGGCTCTCCAGAAAGATATCGGCGCTGGAGGTGACCAGGGCAAACATCGCCTGGTTGCCACTGGCGGCGAGGATGCGCTGGTGGAACTCGAAATCCAGCCGCGTCGCCTGCTCGAAGTCGCCCGCGCGCAGCTCACGACGCATCTGCTCCACGTTGTCTTCGAGGATATCCAGCTCCCCGGCGGTCATCACGCCGGCCGCCAGGCCACAGGCAAAGCCCTCCAGCGCGAAGCGCAGCTGGAAGGTATCGGCCGCCGACACCTGCGCGGCGAAAGGCCAGACAAATCCACCGGAGGCCTCGCCCCTGCTTGCCTCCTGAACGAACACACCCTTGCCGGCCTGCACGCTGACCAGGCCCAGCGCGCTGAGCGAGGACAGCGCCTCACGCAAGGATGCCCGGCTCACGCCCAGGCGCTCGGCCAGATCACGCTGCGACGGCAGCGCATCGCCGGGGCGATAGCCCTCTTCCTCGATCAGGCGGCGGATCGCCTGCAGGGCATATTCGGGTACCGCGCGGGGAGCAGAAGCATTCATGACTGTTCGGGCCGGTCAGTCCAGTGAAGTCGCCTTTGTACGGCCAGAACACTGCTCCAGGCAAGCGACGCCCCTTTGTGGAACAGGCCACCAGGCGGACGCACCGAGATTGCTCAGAAAGGCTTCTGACCAATTGGTCAGCTACGTCAACTGTTCAGACCAGTAAGACCTTGTTTCCACTCGCCTGGAACGATGAAAGCCCTTATTTCATTGAACTTGGCACAGCCGATGCACTGCACGAGCCAGGCAAAACGCTTCAGTTTTCGTTCATTCATCGGGAGTTCGACATGCGCACATTTCACCGCACCCTGCTGGGTACCCTGTTCGCCGCCCTGGCCTTCGGCGCCAGCACCGCTCACGCCGATACGCTCGAAGACATCAGCAAGGCGGGCGTGCTGAAAGTCGCTGTGCCGCAGGATTTCCCGCCGTTCGGCTCGGTCGGCCCGGACATGAAACCGCGCGGGCTGGATATCGACACCGCGCAGCTGCTGGCCAACAAGCTGGCGGTGAAGCTGGAGCTGACCCCGGTCAACAGCACCAACCGCATCCCCTTCCTCACCACCGGCAAGGTCGATCTGGTGATCTCCAGCCTCGGCAAGAACCCCGAGCGTGAAGCGGTGATCGACTTCTCCGCCGCCTACGCGCCTTTCTACCTCGGCGTGTTCGGCCCGGAAGACGCCGCCATCGCCGGCCTCGACGACCTGGCCGGCAAAACCATCAGCGTCACCCGGGGCTCCATCGAGGACATCGAGCTGAGCAACGTCGCCCCGAAAGGCGCCACCATCAAGCGCTTCGAGGACAACAACTCGACCATCGCCGCCTACCTCTCCGGCCAGGTGGAGCTGATCGCCAGCGGCAACGTGGTGATGGTGGCCATCTCCGAGCGCAACCCCAAGCGCGTGCCGAGCATGAAGCTCAAGCTCAAGGATTCGCCGGTGTACGTCGGCGTGAACAAGAACCAGAGCGCGCTGCTGGACAAGGTCAACACCATCATCACCGCCGCCAAGGCCGATGGCAGCCTCGATGCGCTCAGCCAGAAGTGGCTGAAGCAGCCGCTGCCGGCCGGCCTCTGAGCCCGGAGAGCTGAGCCATGGCGTACCAGTTCGACTTCGCCGCCGTCCTGCAGCACAGCGATCTGCTGCTGCAGGGCGCGGCCTTCACCCTCGGCCTGACGGCGATCGGCACCCTGCTGGGGGTCGGTCTCGGCATCGTCGGGGCGATACTGCGCGCCTGGCGCATCCGCCCGTTCGACCGGATTTTCGGCGTCTACGTGGAGCTGATCCGCAACACGCCGTTCATCGTCCAGCTGTTCTTCATCTTCTTCGGCCTGCCCTCGCTCGGCGTGCGCCTGAGCGAGTGGGAGGCCGCCATCCTGGCGATGGTGATCAACCTTGGCGCCTACTCCACGGAGATCATCCGTGCCGGTATTCAGGCCATCCCGCATGGCCAGCTCGAAGCCGCCGGCGCACTGGCCATGAGCCGCTTCGAGACGTTCCGTCATGTGGTGCTGCGTCCGGCGCTGGGCAAGGTGTGGCCGGCGCTGTCGAGCCAGATCATCATCGTCATGCTGGGTTCGGCGGTGTGCTCGCAGATCTCCACCGAGGAGCTGTCATTCGCCGCCAACTTCATCCAGTCGCGCAACTTCCGCGCCTTCGAAACCTACCTGCTGACCACCGCGCTGTACCTGCTCATGGCCATCCTGATTCGCCAACTGCTGGCCTGGCTCGGCCGCCGCTTCATCATGGGAGAGCGCTGATGGACTTCACCCTCTGGGACATCCTGCGCAATCTGCTGGTGGGCCTGCAGTGGACGCTGCTGCTGTCGCTGGTGGCCTTCGTCTGCGGCGGTATCGCCGGCCTGCTGGTACTGCTGGCGCGGCTGTCGCCGCTTTCTGCACCGCGCATCCTTGCCCGTGGTTACATCGAACTGTTCCAGGGCACGCCGCTTTTGATGCAGCTGTTTCTGGTGTTCTTCGGCATCGCCCTGCTGGGCATCGACGTGTCGCCCTGGCTGGCGGCAGCCACCGCACTGACGCTGTTCACCAGCGCCTTTCTCGCCGAGATCTGGCGCGGCTGCGTCGAGTCGATCACCCGCGGCCAATGGGAGGCCGCCGAAAGCCTGGCCATGAGCCGTCTGGAAACCCTGCGCCATGTGGTGCTGCCGCAGGCCCTGCGCATCGCCGTGGCGCCTACCGTCGGTTTCTCGGTGCAGGTGGTCAAGGGCACTGCGGTGACTTCGATCATCGGTTTCACCGAGCTGACCAAGACCGGCAGCATGCTGGCCAACGCCACCTTCGAGCCGTTCATGGTCTACGGCTTCGTCGCCCTCGGTTACTTCCTGCTCTGCTACCCGCTCTCGCTCGCTGCATACCGCCTGGAAAGGAGGCTGAATGTCACTGCTTAACGTCACCGCCCTGCACAAGTATTACGGCGACAACCACGTGCTCAAGGGCATCGACCTCAAGGTCGAGGAAGGCGAAGTGGTCGCCATCATCGGCCGCAGCGGCTCGGGCAAGAGCACCTTCCTGCGCACGCTCAACGGCCTGGAGTCGATCAACGACGGCGTGATCGAAGTCGATGGCGAGTACATCGACGCCGCCCGCGCCGACCTGCGCAGTCTGCGGCAGAAGGTCGGCATGGTGTTCCAGCAGTTCAACCTGTTCCCGCACCTGACCGTCGGCGAGAACGTCATGCTGGCACCACAGGTGGTGAAGAAGACCTCGCGCGCCGAAGCCGAGAAGATCGCCCGGCAGATGCTCGAACGTGTCGGCCTGGCGGAGAAGTTCGACGCCTACCCCGAGCGCCTGTCCGGCGGCCAGCAGCAACGCGTGGCCATCGCCCGCGCCCTGGCCATGTCGCCCAAGGTGCTGCTGTGTGACGAGATCACCTCGGCGCTCGACCCCGAGTTGGTCAACGAGGTGCTGGCGGTGGTCAAGCAACTGGCCAGCGAGGGCATGACCCTGATCATGGTTACCCACGAGATGCGCTTTGCCCGCGAGGTTGGCGACAAACTGGTATTCATGCATCACGGCAAGGTGCACGAGATCGGCGACCCGAAGGCCCTGTTCGCCGCCCCGCAGACCGAAGAGCTGCGCAACTTCATCGGCTCGGTGAACCTGTGAACGCGCCGGCACACCTGCCGCTGCGCATCGAGCCGCTGACCCGCGAAGCCTTCGCGCCTTTCGGTGACGTGATCGAAACAGCCGGCGCCACATCCTTCCCGATCAACGCCGGCACCACCACGCGCTACCACGACCTGGCGCAGGTGGAGCTGGCCGGCGAGTCGCCGCGCACGCTGGTCAACCTGTTCGAGGGCAAGGCCTGGCACGCGCCCATCGCCATCGGCATGCTCGAGCGCCACCCGCTGGGCAGCCAGGCGTTCTACCCGGTGGATGGCGGGCGTATGCTGATCGTCGTGGCCCCGCCTGGCGAGCTGGACGAGTCACAGATCCGCGCCTTCATCAGCGCGCCGGACCAGGGCGTGAACTATGCCCGTGGCACCTGGCACCACCCGCTGCTGTGCCTGCAACACCCCGGCCGATTCATCGTGGTGGACCGCGGCGGCGAGGGTCACAACTGCGACGAGCAGGTGTTGAAACAGCCACTGAGCGTGCTGAACCTGCAGCAATCACAGGTCTAGACCAGTTTCATGCGACATCCGTATGCGTTGGCTCATGCGCTCAGTCGTGGCACGATGGCGCGGAAATCGAACGAGATGCCGTAATCATGCCCAAAGCCCCTGCCGAGAGTTTTCCCCTGATCGCTGCCATCGACCTGGGTTCGAACAGCTTTCACATGGTGCTGGCCAAGGCCGACAATCACGAGATTCGCATCCTCGAGCGCCTCGGCGACAAGGTGCAGCTGGCCGCCGGCCTGGACGACGAGCGTCAGCTCAGCGAAGAAGCGATGCAGCGCGGGCTCGACTGTCTGCGCCGCTTCGCCCAGTTCACCACCACGCTGCCGGAAGGCGCCGTCCGTATCGTCGGCACCAACGCCCTGCGTGAAGCACGCAACCGCGCCGTATTCATCCGCCGCGCCGAGGAGATTCTCAACCACCAGGTCGAGGTGATTTCCGGCCGCGAGGAAGCACGCCTGATCTACCTGGGCGTCTCCCACAGCATTGCCGACACCCCCGGCAAACGCCTGGTCGCCGACATCGGCGGCGGCAGCACCGAGTTCATCATCGGCCAGCGCTTCGAGCCGCTGCTGCGCGAAAGCCTGCAGATGGGCTGCGTGAGCTTCACCCAGCGTTACTTCAAGGACGGCAAGATCACCCCGGCGCGCTACGCCCAGGCCTACACCGCCGCTCGTCTGGAGCTGATGGGTATCGAACAGGGCCTGCGCCGCCTCGGCTGGGAAGATGCCGTCGGTGCATCCGGCACCATCAAGGCCATCGGCCTGACGACCAAGGCGGCAGGTCTGAGCAATGGCGAAATCACCGTCGAAGGGCTGGCCTGGCTCAAGCGCAAACTGTTCAAGCTCGGCGAGGTGGACAAGATCGACCTCGACGGCATCAAACCGGACCGCCGCGGCATCTTCCCCGCCGGCCTGGCGATTCTCGAAGCCATCTTCGATGCCTGCGACATCCAGCGCATGAGCCACTCCGAAGGTGCCCTGCGCGAAGGCGTGCTGTATGACCTGCTCGGCCGTCATCAGCACGAGGACGTGCGCGAACGCACGCTGGCAGCCTTCATGGAGCGCTACCACGTCGATGTCGACCAGGCCGCACGGGTCGAAGCCAAGGCACTGTCGGCGCTGGACAAGGTGTCCGCCGATTGGGGCCTGACCGACGACTGGCATCGCGAACTGCTGAGCTGGGGCGCCAAGGTGCACGAGGTGGGTCTGGATATCGCCCACTACCAGTACCACAAGCATGGCGCCTACCTGATCGAGCACTCGGACCTGGCCGGTTTCTCCCGTCAGGACCAGCAGATGCTGGCCCTGCTGGTGCGCGGCCACCGCCGCAACATCCCCAGGGACAAGTTCGCCGACTTCGGCGAGGAAGGCGTGAAGCTGATGCGCCTGTGCGTGCTGCTGCGCTTCGCCATCCTCTTCCACCATATTCGCGGCACGCAGAGCATGCCCGAGGTGCAGTTCAAGGTTGCAGAGAACAGCCTGGAAATCGTCTTTCCCGAAGGCTGGCTGGCCGCCAACCCGCTGACCCTGGCGGACTTCGAAGCCGAAGCAGCGTGGCTCAGCCGTATCGATCTGACCTTGAGCGTGCGCTGATACCCCGGTGCGCATGGCGCACCCTACGGGCGCGGCTCGACCTGTAGGGCGGGTGAAACCCGCCAGGACTCAAAAGCCCCCTCTCCCGCCCTTCGGGCACCCTCGGCTTTGGCCTCCTGCGTCGCCCTACCTCCTGCATCCATGCAGTCGTCTCCCAAGGGAGAGGGGAACCGGTTGGTGGCGGCTGCAAGACCGGGTTCCGCCAGTTGCATCCCTAACCAGAAACGCCAGCAATCCAACCTGCTCACGCTGAAAGCCCAACCCTCACCCCTAGCCCCTCTCCCAAGGGAGAGGGGAACCGTACAGAGGCGACCGCAATATCTGCATCCATGCTGCCCTCTCCCAAGGGAGAGGGGAACCGAGCGGTGGCGGCCGCCATATCTGTATTCCCTCAACTCGCCCAACGCCTGAGCCTACTTGGACCCGCCTTTACCACCCAACGATCAGAGAACGGATTTCACCCGCATGCAGCCAAGCCCGAGGCGACTGCGCGTCTGCTCCCCTCTCCCTCCGGGAGAGGGGTTGGGGGTGAGGGGGCTTTCAGCGATCAGAAGCAATCCGCTCACTAGCCACCCGATAAATCTCCTGCAACACAGCCTCGGTTTCTTTCAAGGCCTGATCGTTCCAAAAGCGCAGCACCATGATGCCTTCGCGCTCTAAATCCGATGTTCTTGCAGCGTCGTCCTCACCACCGTGCTGCGAACCATCCAGCTCGACCGCCAATTTCGCCGCCTCACAGTAGAAGTCGAGGATATAAGGCGGCAACGGGTGCTGCCGGCGAAACTTCAAACCGCCCAGCCGCCCCGACCGCAGGCGATACCACAGACGCACCTCGACATCGGTTGCCGTCGCACGCAACTCCCGCGCACGCTGCTTATGCCATGCAGGAAGCGGTCTGTGCTTGGGTGGCATCCTTGCCCTCTCTTTAAATTGTGATAACCCCTACCCTCACCCCCAAGAGGGGAGACAAGCAAGGCCGCAATCTCTTCGCTACGAAGATCATACAGCTGCACACACTTGATCAAACCCCACCCTACATCTCCGCTCTTCCGTGGGAGAAGGAGGACAAGCAAAACGGCGCAGAGCTGAAATCTATGTCCAGGCTAACGATCGTACTGACTGCACGTGATTGATCAAACGTTCACCTCCCCTCTCCCTCGGGAGAGGGGCCGGGGGTGAGGGGCTTTACCTCAGAGCACCGCCTTCGGATACGACCCCAACACCTTCAGCGCCACGGCTTCCTGCGCGAGCTTCTCCAACACATCCTTGATCAGCGGATCGCGGTGATGACCAACGAAATCGATGAAGAACACGTAGGTCCACTTGCCGCTGCGCGACGGACGGGTCTCGATGCGAGTCAGGTCGATGCCGTTGTTGTGGCACGGCACCAGCAATTCATGCAGCGCGCCCGGCTTG
>CAMPIF010000175.1 GCA_946886245.1 Ectopseudomonas composti
AACGCCTTCGCCGAAGGCAACCGCGCCATGGTCTACTTCACCGCCAAGCAGGTGGACATCGTCCAGCACAGCCAGGATGAAGAAGAGAAGAAAGCCGCCGACGAACTGCTGGCCTTCCTGACTCCGATCGCCAAGGCCTTCATGACCGAGGTGGGCTTCGAAGCTGCTTCCCACGGCATGCAGATCTACGGTGGCCACGGCTTCATCAGCGAGTGGGGCATGGAGCAGAACCTGCGCGACTGCCGCATCTCGATGATGTACGAAGGCACCACCGGCGTTCAGGCACTCGACCTGCTGGGCCGCAAGGTGCTGATGACTCAGGGCGGCGCTCTGAAGAACTTCACCAAGATCGTGCACAAGTTCTGCCAGGCCAACGAAGGCAAGGATTCCGTCAAGGAATTCGTCGAGCCGCTGGCCAAGCTGAACAAGGAGTGGGGCGACATCACCATGAAGATCGGCATGGCCGCGATGAAAGATCGCGAAGAAGTCGGTGCCGCCTCCGTGGACTACCTGATGTACTCCGGCTACGCCTGCCTGGCCTACTTCTGGGCCGACATGGCGCGTCTGGCTGCCGAGAAGCTGGCTGCCGGTACTGATGACGAGGCCTTCTACAAGGCCAAGCTGCAGACCGCTCGCTTCTATTTCGCGCGCATCCTGCCGCGTACCCGTACGCATGTCGAAGCCATGCTGTCGGGCGCCAGCAACCTGATGGAGATGGAAGAGGAGCATTTCGCGCTCGGCTTCTAAGACCCTGTTTATGATCTGCTGCGCGTCGGCCCTGCTGCGTTAAAAACAGGCTCGGACTGCTCATTTACAGCTCGTAAAGTCGAGCGCGACTCCGACCGCTCCTCGCCTGTTTTTGCCTTGCATGGCTCTAGCTCGCGAGATCGTAAACAGGCTCTAGGCCATCTTCATTCGGTTGAATGACAACGCCGCCCCTCGGGGCGGCGTTGTCGTTTTTGCGCGGGGCACTGAAGGGAATGTCGCATCCTGTCGCTGTTTTCAACAGTCGAAGCAGGCAGAATGCCTTCATCTCTCGCAAAGGATGTCAGCGTGATCCGTCCGGCCAATCTGCGCCTCAGTCACTTCTTCTCGTCGCTGCCCTTGCTGGCCGGTGGGATCGTGGCTGCGCTGCTGCCGGTGCTGAGCGAGTTCTTCATCTCCCTGTTCAATGTATTGCCGACGCTGCTGTTGCTGCTCGGCGGTGCGTTCTGCCTGGTGTATGGCCGCCAGCGGGAAGTTTTTCTGCTGCTGGCGCTGTATGTCGGCTACTTCCTGCTGGATATCCAGGTCGATCACTTTCGTGACAACGGCCAGGTACGGGGCGACGCAGCTCTGGTCTTCCACCTGATCTGCCTGTTGCTACCGCTGCTCTACGCCCTCTACGGCTGCTGGGAGGAGCGCTCGCACCTGGCGCAGGACATGTTCGCCCGCGCCCTGGTCCTGCTGGCGGTCAGCGCGGTGGCCTTGGGCCTGGCGCGCCGTTATCCACAGGGCATCGCCGACTGGTTGGCACAGATTCACTGGCCGTCGCTGCACGGCGCCTGGATGAACCTGGCGCAACTGGTCTACCTGGCGTTCCTGCTCGCGTTCATCGCTCTGTCCGTGCAGTACCTGCGCAAGCCCAGGCCGCTGCACGCGGCGCAAGGGGTGGGGTTGTGCGGGCTGCTGTGGATGTTGCCGCAGGTGTTCATCCTGGCCAACGCGTTGCAGGTGATGATCAGCATGGTGATGCTCATGCTGGTTGCCGCCGTGGCGCACGAGGCCTACCAGATGGCCTTCCGTGACGAGCTCACCGGACTGCCGGGGCGGCGTGCGCTCAATGAGCGCCTGCAGCGCCTGGGGCGCGACTACGTGATTGCCATGGTCGACGTCGATCACTTCAAGAAATTCAACGACACCCACGGCCATGATGTCGGTGATCAGGTGTTGCGTCTGGTCGCCGGTCAGCTGCGCAAGGTTGGTGGCGGTGGCAAGGCCTATCGCTATGGCGGTGAAGAGTTCACCTTGCTGTTTCCCGGCAAGAGCGTGGAGCAATCCATCCCGCACATCGAGGCAGTGCGTCTGGCCATCGAGCAGTACCGCATGCAACTGCGCGACCCGCAAAGCCGCCCGCGTGATGACCGTGAAGGCAAGCAGCGCCGGGCCGGCAAGGCTGCCGGCGAGGTATCGGTGACGGTGAGCATGGGCGTCGCCGAGCGTCAGGCCGAGCAGCGCACGCCACAGGAGGTCATCAAGGAAGCGGACAAGGCGCTGTACAGTGCCAAGGCGGCAGGGCGCAATTGCATCCGTAGCGCCGGGCAGCGCCGTGGGGCGGTTAAGCTGGCCGCCGGGCGCGAATAGTTGCGTTGGCAGACGAGCGGTCGGCAGGGGCTTTCCTTGTCCTCGGTCAAGCAGATAGTTGGTGACCTGGCGTGAACTATTGGTCACAACAAGACCCTATGTGTCTATAAAGTTGTTCAAGTAAACTCGGTCCTCTCACGTAAGTCCGTTTTTGAGGATGTGTCATGGCCGATTACAAAGCCCCCTTGCGCGACATGCGCTTCGTGCTCAATGAAGTATTCGAAGTCTCCAAGCTCTGGGCCGAGCTGCCGGCCCTGGCCGAGGTGGTCGATGCCGATACCGCCAGCGCCATTCTGGAAGAAGCAGGCAAGGTCACCGCAGGCAGCATCGCCCCGCTGAACCGCAGCGGTGACGAAGAAGGCTGCTCCTGGGAAGGCGGTGCGGTGAAAACCCCGGCCGGTTTCCCCGAGGCCTACCAGACCTACGCCGAGGGTGGCTGGGTCGGTGTTGGCGGTTCGCCGGAGTTCGGCGGCATGGGCATGCCCAAGGTGATCGGCGCCCAGGTCGAGGAGATGGTCAATTCGGCCAACCTGTCCTTCGGCCTGTATCCGATGCTGACCGCCGGCGCCTGCCTGTCGATCCTCAACCACGCCAGTGAAGAGCTGAAGGCGCAGTACCTGCCGAACATGTATGCCGGTGTCTGGGCGGGTTCCATGTGCCTGACCGAGCCGCACGCCGGCACCGACTTAGGGATAATCCGTACCAAGGCCGAGCCCCAGGCAGATGGCAGCTACAAGATCAGCGGCACCAAGATCTTCATCACCGGCGGTGAGCACGATCTGACCGAGAACATCATCCACCTGGTGCTGGCCAAGCTGCCCGACGCGCCGGCCGGGCCGAAAGGCATCTCGCTGTTCATCGTGCCCAAGGTCATGGTCAATGCCGACGGCTCGCTGGGTGAGAAGAACGCGCTGGGCTGCGGCTCCATCGAGCACAAGATGGGCATCAAGGCCTCGGCCACCTGCGTGATGAACTTCGACGGCGCCACCGGTTACCTGGTTGGCGAAGTGAACAAGGGCCTCAATGCCATGTTCACCATGATGAACTACGAGCGCCTGGGCGTTGGCATCCAGGGCCTGGCGCTGGGCGAGCGCAGCTACCAGAGCGCCATCGAGTATGCCCGCGAGCGCATCCAGAGCCGCGCGCCGACCGGCCCGGTGGCCAAGGACAAAGCGGCTGACCCGATCATCGTGCATCCGGACGTGCGCCGCATGCTGCTGACCATGAAGGCGCTGAACGAGGGCGGTCGCGCCTTCTCCAGCTATGTCGCCATGCAGCTGGACACCGCCAAGTACAGTGAGGACAAGGAAACCGCCAAGCGCGCCGACGAGCTGGTGGCGCTGCTGACCCCGGTGGCCAAGGCCTTCCTCACCGACATGGCGCTGGAAACCACCGTGCATGGTCAGCAGATCTTCGGCGGCCATGGTTTCATCCGCGAGTGGGGGCAGGAGCAGCTGGTTCGCGACTGCCGCATCACCCAGATCTACGAAGGCACCAACGGCATCCAGTCGCTGGATCTGATGGGGCGCAAGATCGTCGGCAGCGGCGGCAGCTTCTACAAGCACCTGGCCGACGAGATCAAGGCCTTCATCGCTGCGGCCGACGCCAACCTCGACGAGTTCACCAAGCCACTGGCAGCCGCCGTGCAGAACCTCGATGACTTGACTGCCTGGGTGCTGGATCGCGCGAAGAACAACCCCAACGAGATCGGCGCGGCCTCGGTGGAGTACCTGCAGGTGTTCGGCTACACCGCCTACGCCTACATGTGGGCATTGATGGCGCGTGCTGCGCTTGGCAAGGAAGCGCAGGACGAGTTCTACGCCAGCAAGCTGGGCACCGCGCGTTTCTACTTCGCTCGCCTGCTGCCGCGCATCCACTCGTTGAGTGCGTCGGTCAAGGCGGGCAGCGAATCGCTGTACCTGCTGGATGCTGCGCAGTTCTGATCACGCCGCATCGTCTAAATGAGCCCCGGCCCGCGTGCCGGGGCTTTTCATTTCAGGAGGTGCACGGATTCAGCCTGGTCACGTAGAGCAGGGCGGGTCGTTGCGCGTGCAGGTGCAACTGGCCGGGCTCATTCTCGATCAGCAGGCCATTGCCCGCTGCGAGGTGGTGCATCGCGCCGCCTGCATTCACTTCGACTGCGTCCAGGGCGGCATTCCACAGCAGCAGTACCGCTGCATCGTTCTCCAGCCCCTGCGTTCCCTGCCATTTCATCACCTGCAACTCATGCTTCCAAACGTCGCGTCGAGTCATCAGGTTGAGATCGGTGATCGGGCCGTCCAGCAACTGGGCGCTGATCGCCTCTTCGCCGTCGAACACCGCTATGGCGCCACCGCTGAGCAGTATTTCGCGCTGCCCGTCGGCGCGTTGCAGGCACACGCCATTACCGGCGAGCACGGCCAGGCTGCGGTCGATGCTCGGGAAGCTGGAAAAGGCACCATCCACCTCAACCTGAGCAGTGCTGATGCGCCAGGCGAAATCCTCCAGGTCGGCATCCGCTGGCGAAATGGCCAATTCCACGGTGGAGCCACCACCGTTCTTCCAGGGCATCGCGCGGGCAGTTGCGGGGTCGAGCAGGGTGCAGGGCATGATCACTCCAAATGTATATACATAGTGACTGGGCGACAAACGGTTCCGATCACAAGGTCGGCGAAGCTGTCTCCAGACAGAGGCCGGTAACGCTCTATTCAGGGTATCAAGCCTTACTGCATATGCCTTGTCTGGTCGTGTGATCACAAGGTCAGGTTGTTGCTCTCGGCTTGACGCCGATTCGATCCACTCATATTGTATATACAAATAAAGCAGAGAGAATCCCATGCCGATGCATTCCACCTCGAAACAGCTCTGGCGCGATGTGCAGGTCTTCGATGGCCTGGCGCAACTTGACGAGGCAATGAACGTGCTGGTCGAGGACGGTCGCATTGCCGGCCTGTGGCCGTCGCGCAGCTTCGATGAGGCGCAGGCTCAGGGCGCAGTGGAAGCCGGGCGCGGCGGCGTGATGACGCCAGGTCTGGTCGACTGCCACACTCATCTGGTCTATGCCGGTAACCGCGCCGGCGAGTTCGAGCAGCGCCTTGAAGGCGCGAGCTACGAGGAGATCGCCCGTGCCGGCGGCGGTATCCTCAGCAGTGTGCGTGCCACCCGCGCGGCCAGCGAGGACGAACTGATTGCCGTCAGCCTGCCGCGTCTCGATGCGCTGTTGGCCGATGGCGTGACCACGCTGGAGATCAAGTCCGGCTACGGCCTGAGCGTCGACAGCGAACTGAAGATGCTGCGCGTGGCCCGCCGCCTCGGCGAGCTGCGCCCGGTGCGCGTGCTGACCACGCTGCTCGGTGCCCATGCCTTGCCGCCGGAATATGCCGGCCGCGCCGACGACTACGTGAGCCTGGTCTGTGACGCGATGATCCCGGCCGCTGCGCGTGAAGGGCTGGCCGATGCGGTGGATGTGTTCTGCGAAGGCATCGGCTTTTCCCCGGCGCAGTGCGAGCGCATCTACCAGGCGGCCCAGGCCCATGGCCTGGCGATCAAGGCGCATGCCGAGCAACTGTCCAATCTCGGTGGCAGTGCCCTGGCCGCACGTTACGGTGGGGGGGGTGGCGGGGGGCGCGGGGGGGGGGGGGGGCTGCTGCCCGGCGCCTTCCACGTGCTGCGTGAAACTCAGCTGCCGCCCATCGAGCTGCTGCGCCAATACGGCGTGCCGATGGCCGTGGCCAGCGACGCCAATCCCGGCACCTCGCCGATCTGCATGCCGACGCTGATGGCCAACCTGGCCTGCACTCTGTTCCGTCTGACCCCGCGCGAGGCCCTGGCCGGTATGACCGCCCATGGCGCTCGCGCCCTCGGCCTGCCCGAGTTGGGCCGCATCGTCGTCGGCGCCCCGGCGGATCTGTGCCTGTGGGATATCCAGCAACCGGCCGAACTGGCCTACGCGGTGCAGGCCGGGCGCCTGCGTCAGCGCGTGTTCAATGGAGCCATTACTCATGCTCGCTGATCGTCATTCGATGGCTGCCTGGAGCGGTCGTAGCGACCCGGAAAGCGACAGCGCACGCTGGCACCAGCGCATCCGCGCACTCACTGAGGACAGTCAGCCAGGCCTGGCTCTGCTCGGCTTCGCCTGCGACGAGGGCGTGCGCCGCAACCATGGCCGCGTCGGTGCTGCCGCTGCACCGCAGGGCGTGCGCAAGGCGCTGGCCAACCTGGCCTGGCACCGTCAGGCGCCGGCCTACGATGCCGGTGATGTCGTCTGCGAGGATGGCGACCTGGAAGCGGCGCAGGCCCGCCTCGGTCGCAACGTCTGCGCGCTGTTGGATGCCGGCCACCTGCCCGTGGTGATCGGCGGTGGTCATGAGGTGGCCTTCGGTAGCTGGTCGGGGCTGGCCGAGCACCTGTCCGGCAACCCGGCCCCGAAAATCGGCATCATCAATTTCGATGCCCATTTCGACCTGCGCGACCCGGCCCACGTGCATTCCTCCGGCACGCCCTTCGCACAGATCGCCGAGCAGTGCGCGGCGCGCGGCTGGCCGTTCCGCTATGCCTGCCTCGGTGTCAGCCGTGCCAGCAACACCCGTGCGCTGTTTTCCCGTGCTGCCGAGCTGAACGTATTGGTGCGCGAGGACCACGAGATTCGTGAATCGACCCTGGAGAGCATCGGCGCCGACCTGGACGCCTTCGCTGCCAGTTGCGACGTGCTCTACCTGACCCTCGACATCGACGTGCTGCCGGCCTGCGAGGCGCCGGGCGTCAGTGCACCGGCCGCACGTGGCGTGCGCCTGGAACTGCTCGAGCCGCTGCTCGAACGGCTCAAGGCCAGCGGCAAGCTGCGCCTGGCTGACCTGGCCGAGATCAATCCGGAGTACGACATCGACAACCGTACCGCCAAGGTGGCGGCGCGGCTGATTCACCTGCTCAGCCTCTGAGCCTGACGCTTTCTCGCACAACAACAATTACGAGGAAATCCCGATGTTCACCACCGTCCGCCGCTGCGGCCAGGAGCCGCGTCATGTCTGAGTCCTTGCCTTTGAGCGCCGGCGTATCGCGTTCGCGGGCCCTGGCGCGTTTGCTGGGCTACAGCCTGATCGGCCTGTTGCTGTTCTTCGTCCCGTTCGAGATCGCCGGGCGTTCGACCATCCTCCTCGACCACGCCGCCAGCGCCCTGCAGGTGCACGCGCGGCCGCTGGTGATCGGCGTGGCGTTGCTGTTCATGCTCTACGGCGCGCTGGCGCCCTGGCTCGACGGCAGCTGGCGCCGCAGCATGACCCACAGGGTATTCAGCCTGCTCAAGGTATTCGGTCTGCTGATCGGCGGCGCCTACCTGCTGCAGCTCGGCCCGCAGGCGCTGTATCAGCCGGATATGCTGCCGTTTCTGTTCGACAAGCTGGTGCTCAGCCTGGCCCTGATCGTGCCGCTGGGTTCGCTGGCGCTGGTGTTCCTGATCGGTTTCGGCCTGCTGGAACTGATCGGCGTGCTGATGCAGCCGGTGATGCGGCCGATCTGGCGCACGCCGGGCAAGTCCGCCATCGATGCCGTGGCGTCCTTCGTCGGCAGCTACTCGGTGGGCCTGCTGATCACCGACCGCATGTACCAGCAGGGTCATTACAGCGTGCGTGAGGCAGCGATCATCGCCACCGGCTTCTCCACCGTGTCGGCGCCGTTCATGGTGATCATCGCCAAGACCCTGGGGCTGATGGGCCAGTGGAACCTGTATTTCTGGGGCGCCATGGCGGTGACCTTCGCCGTCACCGCCATCAGCGCGCGCATCTACCCACTGTCGCGCCTGCCGTCCGAGGCCATGCCCGAGGCGCAGCTGCAACCCGGTGA
>CAMPIF010000176.1 GCA_946886245.1 Ectopseudomonas composti
GAGAGAGGAAGTACAACATGGCTTACAGTGACAAGGTCATCGACCACTACGAAAACCCGCGTAACGTCGGCAAGCTGAACGCCGAAGACCCTGATGTCGGTACCGGCATGGTCGGCGCGCCCGCCTGCGGCGACGTGATGCGCCTGCAGATCAAGGTCAGCGAGAGCGGCGTTATCGAAGACGCCAAGTTCAAGACCTACGGTTGCGGTTCCGCTATCGCCTCCAGCTCCCTCGCGACCGAGTGGATGAAGGGCAAGACCCTGGATGAGGCCGAGAGCATCAAGAACACCCAGCTCGCCGAAGAACTGGCGCTGCCGCCGGTGAAGATTCACTGCTCCGTGCTCGCCGAAGATGCCATCAAGGCTGCCGTGCGCGACTACAAGCAGAAGAAAGGCTTGCTCTGATACGAGGTTTGTAATGGCCATCACCATGTCTGAAGCAGCTGCCCGCCACGTGCAACGCTCTCTTGAAGGGCGCGGCAAGGGTGAGGGCATTCGCCTCGGTGTGCGCACTACCGGTTGTTCCGGCCTGGCCTACGTGCTCGAGTTCGTCGATGAGCTGGCGGCAGAGGATCAGGTATTCGAGAGCCATGGCGTCAAGGTGATCATCGATCCCAAGAGCCTGGTCTATCTCGATGGCACCGAACTGGACTTCGTCAAGGAAGGCCTCAACGAGGGCTTCAAGTTCATCAACCCCAACGTGCGCGGCGAATGCGGTTGCGGCGAAAGCTTCAACGTTTGAGGCGCTCGCGTGGGTAATCCTTGTCATTTCGCCCTGTTCGACCTGCAGCCGAGCTTCCGTCTCGATATGGAGCAGCTGGCTGTTCGCTATCGTGAGCTGGCGCGTCAGGTTCATCCGGACCGTTTCGCCGATGCCGGTGAGCGTGAGCAGCGCCTTGCGCTCGAGCGCTCGGCCTGCCTCAACGAGGCGTATCAGGTTCTGAAAACGCCGTCCCAGCGTGCGCGCTACCTGCTTGCGATGCGTGGCCCCGAGCTGCCATTGGAAGTGACGGTGCAGGATCCTGACTTCCTCCTGCAGCAAATGCAGCTGCGTGAAGAGTTGGAAGAACTGCAGGATGACGCCGATCTCGCCGGTGTCGCAGCCTTCAAGCGTCGCCTGAAAACTGCGCAGGAGCAGCTCAATGAGCGCTTCGCTGCATGCTGGGATGACGAAGCCCGTCGTGAAGAGGCCGAGCGCCTGATGCGCCGCATGCAGTTTCTCGACAAGCTCTCCCATGAAGTGCGCCAGTTAGAAGAGCGCCTCGACGATTAACCTGCAGGTTGCCACGGCAGCCTGCCTGATGACTTCAAGAAGACCATGGCCTTATTGCAGATCGCCGAGCCCGGGCAGAGCCCGCAACCGCACCAGCGTCGTCTGGCGGTGGGTATTGACCTGGGTACCACCAACTCGCTGGTGGCCGCTGTGCGTAGCGGCCTGGCCGAGCCCCTGGCCGACGATGACGGCAAGGTCATCCTGCCGTCTGCGGTGCGTTACCACGCTGGAAGCATCGAGGTCGGCGAAGCGGCCAAGCTGGCGGCTGCCAGCGATCCGCTCAATACCGTGCTGTCGGTCAAGCGCCTGATGGGGCGCGGTATCGCCGACGTGCATCAGCTCGGCGAGCAGATGCCCTACCGCTTCGCGGCAGGCGAGTCGCACATGCCCTTCATCGAGACGGTGCAGGGGGCGAAGAGCCCGGTCGAAGTCTCGGCGGAAATTCTCAGGGCCCTGCGCTTGCGTGCAGAGCAGACCCTGGGCGGTGAGCTGGTCGGCGCGGTGATTACCGTTCCGGCTTATTTCGATGACGCCCAGCGTCAGGCCACCAAGGACGCTGCGCGCCTGGCCGGTCTGACCGTGCTGCGTCTGCTCAATGAGCCTACTGCCGCTGCCGTCGCCTACGGACTGGATCAGAAGGCCGAAGGTGTGGTCGCCATCTATGACCTGGGCGGCGGTACGTTCGACATTTCCATCCTGCGCCTGACCGGCGGCGTGTTCGAGGTGCTGGCTACCGGCGGCGACAGCGCGTTGGGTGGTGACGACTTCGATCATGCCGTGGCCGACTGGATCATCCAGCAGGCCGGTATTTCCAGTGATCTCGATCCGGCGACCCAGCGCAGTCTGCTGCAGGCCGCCTGTGTGGCCAAGGAAGGGCTGACGGATGCCGATAGCGTCGAACTGAGTCACGGTGAGTGGCGCGGTTCGCTGTCGCGCGGGCAGTTCGAGGCGCTGATCGAGCCGATGGTGGCGCGCAGTCTCAAGGCTTGTCGTCGCGCCGTGCGTGATTCCGGCGTCGAGCTGGAAGAGGTGGGCGCGGTGGTCATGGTCGGTGGCTCCACCCGCGTGCCGCGTGTGCGTGAGGCCGTCGGCGAGCTGTTCGGTCGTGCGCCGCTGACCAATATCGATCCGGACCAGGTGGTGGCCATTGGTGCGGCGATCCAGGCCGATGCCCTGGCCGGCAATCAGCGTGACGATGGTGAAGAGTTGCTGCTGCTGGACGTGATCCCTCTGTCGCTCGGCCTGGAAACCATGGGCGGGCTGATGGAGAAGGTGATCCCGCGCAACACCACCATCCCGGTGGCGCGCGCGCAGGAATTCACCACTTACAAGGATGGCCAGACGGCCATGATGATTCACGTGCTGCAGGGCGAGCGTGAGTTGATCGCCGATTGCCGCTCCCTGGCGCGCTTCGAGTTGCGCGGCATTCCGCCGATGGTGGCGGGGGCGGCGAAGATTCGCGTGACCTTCCAGGTCGACGCCGACGGCCTGCTCAGCGTTGCCGCGCGGGAGCTGGGTTCCGGTGTCGAGGCGAGCATTCAGGTCAAGCCGTCTTATGGCCTGACCGATGGCGAAATTGCACGCATGCTGCAGGACTCCTTCCAGAACGCCGGGGACGACAAGGCTGCTCGCGCGCTGCGTGAGCAGCAGGTCGATGGTCAGCGTCTGATCGAGGCGGTCGAGGCGGCGCTGCAGGCCGATGGCGAGCGCCTGCTGGATGCCGAGGAGCGCGAGGTCATCGGGCTGCAGGTGCAGGAATTACGCGACCTGCTTGCGGGCAACGATGGTCTGGCGATCGAGCGGCAGACCAAGCGCCTGTCGCAGGTCACTGACGCTTTCGCGGCCCGACGCCTGGATTCGACGGTCAAGGCCGCGCTGGCCGGGCGCAATCTGAATGAGATCGAGGAATAATTGATGCCGCAGGTAATTTTTCTGCCTCACGAGCGATTCTGCCCGGATGGCCTGGTGGTGGAGGCCGAGCCTGGAGTTTCCATCCTCGAGCTGGCGCACGAGCACCATATCGAGATGGAGAGCGCCTGTGGTGGTGTCTGTGCCTGCACCACCTGTCACTGCATCGTGCGCGAGGGCTTCGACTCGCTGAACGAGGCTGACGAGCTGGAAGAGGACTACCTGGACAAGGCCTGGGGGCTCGAGGCTCAGTCTCGTCTGGCCTGTCAGGCCATCGTCGGCGAGGAAGATATCACCGTCGAGATTCCCAAGTATTCGCTCAATCACGCGGCCGAAGCGCCGCACTGACGGGCATGGCCGAGCCCCTCGTCCGGCGCTTCGCGCCACCTTCTCCCGAGGGGAGAAGGGCTCGAGGGAAGGTGTCGCGACGCGACGTTCACGTTAACCAGGAAGCGTCATCATGAGTCTGAAATGGGCCGATGTGCTGGATATCGCCATCGAGTTGAGCGAGCAGAAGCCGGATGTCGATCCGCGCTACGTCAACTTCGTCGATCTGCACCGCTGGGTCGTGGAGTTGCCGGAGTTCTCCGATGACCCGCAGCGTGGGGGCGAGAAGGTGCTGGAGGCGATACAGGCCGCCTGGATCGAAGAGCTTGACTGAAACAGGCGCTTACGGCGCCTGCCCTACGCTTTTAACCGGAACCCGCGTATAATTCGCGGGTTTAATTTTTCGCTTTAACCCTAAAGTTTCTGGAGCTTCACATGGCTGTTCAACGTACTTTCTCCATCATCAAGCCTGACGCCGTTGCCAAGAACGTCATCGGTGAGATCACCACCCGTTTTGAAAAAGCCGGTCTGCGCGTCGTCGCTTCGAAGATGGTGCAACTGTCCGAGCGTGAAGCCGCTGGTTTCTACGCTGAGCACAGCGAGCGCGGCTTCTTCAAGGACCTGGTTGCCTTCATGACCTCCGGTCCGGTCATCGTTCAGGTTCTGGAAGGCGAAGATGCCGTTCTGAAAAACCGTGAGCTGATGGGCGCCACCAACCCGAAAGAAGCGGCTGCCGGCACCATCCGCGCCGATTTCGCCGTGTCCATCGACGAAAACGCCGTTCACGGTTCGGACTCCGAAGCTTCCGCTGCGCGCGAGATCGCTTACTTCTTCTCCGCTACCGAGCTGTGCGCGCGCATTCGCTGATTGGCGAATGAAGCGAGGGTGAAGCCATGACCAATACCACCGGCAAGATCAACCTGCTGGGCCTGACCCAGCCGGAAATGGAACAGTTCTTCGAGTCCATCGGCGAGAAGCGTTTCCGTGCCGGCCAGGTTATGAAATGGATTCACCACTTTGGCGTCGATGACTTCGACGCCATGACCAATGTCGGCAAGGTCTTGCGCGAAAAGCTCGAGGCCTCTGCCGAGCTTCGCGGCCCGGAAGTGGTCAGCGAAAACATTTCCGCCGATGGCACGCGCAAGTGGGTAGTGCGGGTGGCGTCGGGCAGCTGTGTGGAAACCGTGTATATCCCGCAGAACGGCCGTGGCACCCTGTGTGTGTCGTCGCAGGCCGGTTGCGCCCTGGACTGCAGCTTCTGCTCCACCGGCAAACAAGGCTTCAACAGCGACCTGACCAGCGCCGAGATCATCGGTCAGGTGTGGATCGCCAACAAATCCTTTGGCAGCGTGCCGGCCAAGGTCGACCGTGCCATCACCAACGTGGTGATGATGGGCATGGGCGAGCCGCTGCTGAACTTCGATAACGTCGTCTCTGCCATGCAGATCATGATGGACGACCTTGGCTACGGCATTTCCAAGCGCAAGGTGACCCTGTCCACCTCCGGCGTGGTGCCGATGATCGACAAGCTGGCTGAAGTCATCGACGTGTCCCTGGCCCTGTCGCTGCACGCGCCCAACGACGAACTGCGCAACCAGTTGGTACCGATCAACAAGAAATACCCGCTGGAAGTGCTCCTGGCCGCCTGCAAGCGCTATATCTCCAAGCTTGGCGAGAAGCGTGTGCTGACCATCGAGTACACCCTGCTCAAGGGTGTCAACGATCAGCCCGAGCACGCTGAGCAGATGATCGCACTTCTGGCCGATGTACCTTGCAAGATCAACCTGATTCCGTTTAATCCCTTCCCCTTCTCGGGGTACGAGCGGCCGAGCAATAACGCCATTCGCCGCTTCCAGGACCTGTTGCACAAGGCTGGCCATAACGTCACGGTACGTACTACCCGTGGTGACGATATCGATGCTGCCTGTGGCCAGTTGGTTGGCCAGGTCATGGACCGTACTCGGCGCAGCGAGCGTTATATCGCCGTGCGCCAGTTGGGCAACGAGGCGCAAGAGCCTCATGCTGCCACCAATCGAAATTGAAGAGAGGATGTCTATGACCCTGCGCCCAGCGCTGTTGTTGCTCGTTGTCAGTCTGCTTGCTGGTTGTGTGACCACGGGCGATGTCGACCCCATGCGTACGGCGAAAGGGCGTGACGAAGCACGTGATGCCTATGTGCAACTGGGGCTTGCCTATATCCAGCAGGGCGATACCCAGCGCGCCAAGGTGCCGCTGAAGAATGCCCTCGATCTGGATTCGTCCAGTGCCGACGCGCATGCCGCCTTGGCTCTGGCCTTCCAGCTGGAGATGGAACCGAAGCTGGCCGATGAGCATTTTCGCAAGGCGCTGTCCCAGCGCTCGGATGATGCCCGCCTGCTCAACAATTACGGTGGCTTCCTGTTCGAGCAGAAGCGCTACAAGGAGGCGATGAGCACGTACCTCAAGGCCGCCGAGGACAACCTCTATCCGGAGCGCTCGCGGGTTTTCGAGAACCTGGGTATGACTGCTGTGCAACTCGGCCAGCGCGAGCAGGCCAAAGAATACTTCCAGCGCGCCTTGCGCCTGAGTAGCAGACAGCCGCGCGCATTGCTGGAAATGGCGGCGATGTCCTACGAGGACAAAGAATACGTACCGGCTCGTGCCTACTACGACAGCTACAGCGAAATAGCGCCACAGAATGCGCGCAGCCTGCTGCTCGGCGCGCGCCTGGCCGAGGTGTTCGAGGATCGTGATCGGGCCGCCAGCCTGGGTCTGCAGTTGCGTCGCCTGTATCCGGCCTCTCAGGAATATCAGCAATTTGTTTCGGGGCAACAATGAAAGCGGCACATAGCGAAGTGACTCAGCCGGCGCCGAGCAACCCGGGTGAAAGCCTGCGCCAGGCCCGGGAGGTCAAGGGGTGGAGCGTCGCCGAAGTGGCGACTCAGCTCAACCTGACCCCGCAGCGCCTTGCCCAGATCGAAGCCGGAGCGTTCGACAAACTGCCGGGTACCACCTTCGCCCGGGGTTACATTCGCGCCTATGCCAAGCTTCTCGAGATGGACCAGAACCGGCTGGTGCTGGAGTTCGACCAGTTCACCGGGACCGATGCCACTGGCAGCAGCGTGCACGCGCTTGGCCGCATCGAAGAGCCCGTTCGTTATTCGCAGAGCATCCTGCGCCTGGTGAGTTTCCTGCTGCTGCTGGCATTGATCGGCGCGGGTTTTCTCTGGTGGCAGGATCAGGGCCGTCCGGTGGCCAGCCTGGCTGACCTGGGGCTCGAGCATGTCGAAGTGGAAGGCGCCGACGGTACCACTCAGGTGCACTCGCTCGCCGAGCCGGAAGACCAGGCGGTAATCGCTGCTCAGGGTGGCGAGCAGGGCACCCCACTGCTGCTGCCGGAGGCGCCAGGCGAAACAGCGGAAGAGGCAGTTGCCGCAGAACCGCCTGCTCCTGTTGTCGAAGCCGGCACCACTGAACGCGTGCCAGGGGCTCCTGCTGACCCTGCGGCGAGCGCGCCGGCAGTCGCTGCCACGCCGTCTGCGTCTGTCGCCGAACCGGCTGCACCTGTCGCCGTTGCTGCCGGGCAGGGCGCGCTCAACGTGCAGTTCACTGCCGATTGCTGGACTCAGGTTACCGATGCCGACGGCAAGGTCCTGCTCAGTGCACTCAAGCGCAGTGGTGAGCGCCTCGAACTTGCCGGCAAGGCGCCGCTGGAGCTGCGCCTGGGCTTTGCCCGTGGCGCCCAAGTGACCTACAACGGCGAAAGCGTGGACATTGCGCCGCACATGACTGGCGAAACCGCGCGCCTGAAACTGGGGTTGTAAAGCATGCATTGCGAATCGCCGATCAAGCGCCGACTGTCGCGCAAGATCTGGGTTGGCTCGGTACCGGTGGGCGGCGATGCGCCGATCGCGGTGCAGAGCATGACCAACACCGACACCAACGATGTGGCCGCTACCGTGGCGCAGATTCAGCGCCTGGAAGATGCCGGCGCCGATATCGTGCGCGTTTCGGTGCCGGACATGGCCGCCGCCGAAGCCTTCGGCCTGATCAAGCAGCAGGTGCGTGTCCCGCTGGTGGCCGATATTCACTTCGACTACCAGATCGCGCTGCGCGTGGCTGAGCTGGGCGTCGACTGCCTGCGGATCAACCCCGGCAACATCGGCCGTGAAGATCGCGTCAGGGCGGTGGTCGAGGCTGCCCGTGACAAGGGCATCCCGATCCGCATCGGCGTCAATGCCGGCTCACTGGAAAAGGATCTGCAGAAGAAGTACGGCGAGCCGACTCCCGAAGCCTTGGTCGAGTCCGCGCTACGTCACGTCGAGCACCTCGATCGTCTCAATTTCCCGGACTTCAAGGTCAGCGTAAAGGCATCGGATGTGTTCATGGCCGTGGAGGCCTATCGCCTGCTGGCCAAGCAGATCGAGCAGCCACTGCACCTGGGCATCACCGAAGCCGGCGGTCTGCGCTCCGGTACGGTAAAGTCCGCCGTGGGCCTGGGCATGCTGCTGGCCGACGGAATTGGCGATACCATCCGCATCTCGCTGGCCGCCGACCCGGTGGAAGAGATCAAGGTCGGCTTCGACATTCTCAAGTCTTTGCGCCTGCGTTCGCGAGGCATCAACTTCATCGCCTGCCCGAGCTGCTCGCGGCAGAACTTCGATGTGGTCAAGA
>CAMPIF010000177.1 GCA_946886245.1 Ectopseudomonas composti
GTCGCGGCCAGTGATCTCGATCAGTTGAGCGGCAGCGGGCGAGCCGAAGGGATGGACCGTGGCAAACACCCGGTTGTCCGCGCTGGGGGCGACGTTGCCGGGGCGGATCGGCAGTTCGGCGACCACTTCCAGGTCGCCGACCTTGGCAGCAAGGGCCGAGTTGAAGAACGCTATGGAAAGAGCCAGCAGGGTGGCGCTGGCTGCCCGGCGGATGGGGTGAGAAAGAGACGTCATGACAGGTTTCCTGTTGTGCGCTGGGAAGGGCGAACGCGCTGCACAAGCGTTATCCGCCGTTGCGGCTGCCTCGGTGATTGATGGCGTCGAGTATCCGCCCTGAGGCCGGTAGGCAGTGAGGCTCAGTTTGGCTTTATCAGCAAGGATGAAAAAGACTGGCCAGGTTGAACGTCTTTCAATCGGCGCAAGAAAGTCGTCACAGCACGTAGAACAGAATCGCCACGAAGTGCAGCAGGCTGCCCGCCATGACGAACAGGTGCCAGATGCCATGCCAATGGCGAAAGCGGCTGTCGTAGGCGAAGAAGATGATGCCCACGGTGTAGAGCACGCCGCCAGCCGCCAGCCATGTGAAACCGGTCATGCCCAGGGCGGCGATCAAGGGCTTTACCGCCACCAGCACGATCCAGCCCATCACCGCGTAGATGATCAACGACAGCACGCGTGCTTCGGAGCGGGGTTTGATTTCCTGCAGCATGCCGATCAGCGCAAGGCTCCATACGATACCGAACAAGCTCCAGCCCCACGGGCCGCGCAGGGTTATCAGGCAGAAAGGGGTGTAACTGCCGGCGATCAGCAGGTAGATCGACAGGTGATCGAGCTTTTGCATCACCCGTTTCGCCGGGCCGCGCAGGCTGTGGTAAAGCGTGGAGATGCTGTACAGCAATAACAGGGTGACGCCGTAGATGGCCACCGCGACGATCTTCCAGACGTCGCCCGTGGCGCTGGCCAGTGCCAGCAGCCATACCGCACCGATGGCCGCCAGCACGGCGCCGATCAGGTGGCTCCAAGCGTTGAATTTTTCTCCGTGGTACATGCTATCTGCCGTCTTCCGTTACGCCTGGCTTTGCCAGACCTTTTCTGCGCGGGTTTTCGTATCACAGCTCGCCAGCCCTGTAGCAAGCGATATAGCCGGAGGGCGAGGCCCACTGCTGGATACCGTTCGAGACGATGCGGCTCGGCATCGGTGGTCAGGCCGCTGTCGACCAGGTGCTCGCGCAGCAGGCGGGAAAGGCGGGCTGTAGCGGCTTACAATAAGTGCTCATCGAGTCGACGCCATATGGTCGCAGCCAATCGAGACAATCGCCATGCCCCTGATCGAAACCTCCACCGAGCGCCTGCTGCTGCGCACCTGGCGCGACAGTGACCTGCCGGCGCTGATCGCACTCAATGCCGACGCCGAGGTGATGCGTCATTTTCCCGCACCCCTGGACGCCGAGCAGAGCGCGCAACTGCTGGCGCGCATCCGTGCGCATTTCGATGAGCGCGGTTTTGGCTTCTGGGCGCTGCAGCGGCGCGACACTGGCGAACTGATCGGCGTCACCGGCCTGGCCCAGGTCGGTTTCGACGCGCCGTTCGTGCCGGCTGTGGAAATCGGCTGGCGTCTGGCGCGGGCGCACTGGCGTCAGGGCTATGCCAGCGAGGCGGCGGGCGCTTCACTGGCCGTGGCATTCGAGCAGCTTGGGTTGGACGAGGTACTGAGTTTCACCGTACCGGCCAATCTGCCGTCGCAGGCGGTGATGCGCAGCATCGGTATGCAGCGCGACGAGAGCGGCGATTTTCTCCATCCGCGCGTGCCGGCCGGTCATCCGCTGCAGCCGCACGTGCTCTATCGCATCCGCCGCGATCAATGGCAAGCGCAGCGATGACCGACGTGCTCGCTTACCACCAGCTCAGCAAACATGCTCCCGAGCGTTTCGCACCGGGGCCCGGGCAGTTGGATTGGGCGACCCAGCCGGCGCCCTTTCGCCGCTACGCGGGTGCCCGGCTGATCGAGCTGTACCACCGTCCGCTGGAGGAGGGACCGGCTTACGACTGCGCTTTCGCCGGAGCGCAAACGCCGGCCGCACCACTGAATCGCGCCAGCGTCTCGCAACTGCTGTACGACAGCCTGGCCATTTCCGCCTGGAAGGAGGCCGGCGGCAACCACTGGGCGCTGCGGGTCAACCCGTCATCCGGCAACCTGCACCCGACCGAGGCCTACCTGTTGCTGCCGCCGGGCGTCGTGGAGGAGAGCGCTGTGCTGGCCCACTATGCCCCGGATCTGCATGCGCTGGAGGTGCGCAGCGACCTGCCTGCGCCGCTCGGCCAGCAGCTTGCCAACAGCCTGCCGCCGGGCGGTTTTCTCCTGGGCCTGAGCAGCATCGCCTGGCGCGAAGCCTGGAAGTACGGCGAGCGGGCTTATCGTTATTGTCAGCACGACCTGGGGCATGCCCTGGCGGCGTTGGCCATCGCTGCCAGCGTGCAGGGCTGGCAGGTGCGCATGCTGCACGGCTTGGCCGAAGTGCGTCTGGACGGCTTGCTGGGGCTGGATGATGAGGGCTTTCATGAGGCCGAACACGGCGACTGTCTGCTGTGGATCGGCTCGGCGCAGGCGATGGAGTTTGCGCTGCCCGAGACTCTGCTGACGGCATTGGCGCAGCTCGAGCGGGCCGGTGTGTCCAATCGCCTGTCACGCGACTATCGCCACTGGCCCGAGCTGCAGCGCATACATGGGCTATGCCGTGCACCGGCACGTCCTCGCGCCGCCTGGAGCTTAGATGCTGCTGGTGTTCACAATGACAACCCCGGCCTACCCTTGAGGCCCATCCTGCATCGTCGGCGCAGTGCGCAGAGCATGGACGGCCGCAGCGGTATTCAGGCTGCACTGCTGCTGGCCTGGCTGCGCCGCCTGATGCCGGTGCAATCGCCGCTGCCATTCGCCGTCACCGGTGAGCCGAGCGAGATCGACCTGCTGCTGTTCGTCCATCGCGTACAGGGCCTGGCGCCGGGTCTGTACTGGCTGGATCGCACGGGCAGCGGTGTGCAGCCGCTACGCGAGGATTACCTGTGGCAGCGGGTGGACGAGGAGCTGCCGCTGTATCGTCTGCTCGAAGGCGACGCCCGTGGCCTGGCGGGTTTTCTCAGTTGCGGCCAGGACATTGCCGCCGACGGCTGTGTCGCCCTGGCCATGCTGGCGCGAGTGGAGCGCGCCGTGGCGGATGGCGCCTGGCGCTATCCACGGCTCTACTGGGAATGTGGCCAGATTGGTCAGGTGCTCTATCTGGAGGCCGAAGCGGCCGGGCTTTCCGGCACTGGCATCGGGTGTTATTTCGACGATGCTTTGCGGGAATTGCTCGGCGATGCCGACAGCGACTGGCAAAGTCTTTACCATTTCACCCTTGGCCGCGCCGTGTGGGATGAACGCCTTACATCGCTGCCGGCCTACCCGCAATCGCGTATACCCCCCGTGCAAGGAGACGATACCCCATGACTCAGGTTCTCGATGATCTGGTGGCGCTGCTCAGCCTGGAGCAGATCGAGGAAAACCTGTTCCGTGGCCGCAGCCAGGATCTCGGTTTTCGCCAGTTGTTCGGTGGCCAGGTGCTTGGCCAGTGCATTTCTGCCGCCAGCCAGACGGTCGAGGAGGCGCGCCACGTGCATTCCATGCACGGCTACTTCCTGCGCCCGGGCGATGCCAGCCTGCCGGTGGTCTACCAGGTCGAGCGCACCCGCGATGGCGGCAGCTTCAGTACCCGCCGCGTGGTGGCGGTGCAGAAGGGCAAGCCGATCTTCTTCTGCAGCGCCTCGTTTCAGTACGACGAGGAAGGTTTTCACCATCAGAGCCAGATGCCGGACGTCCCTGGCCCCGAGGACCTGAAGTCGGAAACCGAGCTGGCGCGCATGGTCGCGCCGATGATTCCCGAGCGCATGCGCGAGCGTGCGATCAGCGACAAGCCTATCGAGATTCGCCCGGTCACCCTGATCAACCCCTTTGCCCCGCAGCCGTGCGAGCCGGTCAAGCACGTGTGGTTCCGTGCCGCCGGCGAGCTGCCGGACGACCCGCAGCTGCACAAGTACCTGCTGGCCTACGCCAGTGACTTCAACCTGCTCACCACCTCGATGCAGCCCCATGGCGTGTCGGTGTTCCAGAAGTTCATGCAGGTGGCCAGCCTCGACCATTCGCTGTGGTTCCACCGCAACCTGCGCATGGACGACTGGCTGCTGTACGCCATGGATAGCCCCTGGGCCGGCAATGCCCGTGGTTTCTCCCGCGCCAGCATCTACAACCGCCAGGGCGAACTGGTGGCCTCCGTCGCCCAGGAAGGCTTGACCCGTGTGCGCGAGGACTGGAAGTGAAGACACTGCGCGAGGCGCGTCACTGGGTGTTCGACATGGACGGCACCCTGACCCTGGCGGTGCACGATTTCCCGGCGATCAAGCGGACGCTGGGCATTCCCCAGGAGGATGACATTCTCCATCACCTGGCGGCGCTGCCGGCGGAGGAGGCCGCGCAGAAGCATGCCTGGCTGCTGGAGCATGAACGCGAGCTGGCGGTGGCCTCGCGCCCGGCACCAGGTGCCATCGAGCTGGTGCGGACCCTGAGCGAGCGTGGCTGCCAGCTCGGTATCCTGACCCGCAATGCTTACGAACTGGCGCTGCTGACGCTGCAGGCCATCGGCCTGGATGACTGCTTCGCCACGGCGGACGTTCTCGGCCGCGATGAAGCGCCGCCCAAACCCCATCCGGGCGGATTGCTGCACCTGGCCGAGCGCTGGAGCGTTGCGCCGCGTGAGCTGGTAATGGTCGGCGACTACCGCTTCGACCTGGAGTGCGCGCAGGCCGCCGGCGCGCGCAGCGTACTGGTCAACCTGCCGGACAACCCCTGGCCGGAGCTGACCGAGCTGCATGCGCAGGACTGTGCGCAGCTGTTGGCAGGGCTGAGCTGAGCGCGGAACAGCGCCAACGGCCCCCGGATTTCATCCGGGTTACGGGGAAGCCGCCAGTAGCAAGAAAGCGCCTCCGCAAGGACTGTGGGGACGGCGCATTGGACAAGGTCGTTCTTGACGCAGGCTAGGTGCAATCGCTTTCTGGCATCGCTGATCTGCAATGCCTCAGTTGCTGAGGGCTTGCTGCGAGGTGGTGTCCATGCCCCGAGCCTGAGCGAGGATGGGTTGCCAGTCGTTGCGCCACTGCGTCAGTGCCGCGCCATCGCCGCGAAATACCAGATCGAGGAAAGCCAGGCTCAGGTCGGCCGTGGCTGCCTTGGTCTTGGCGTTGAGCGAGGGGCCGCCAGTGAACGCGCGATCGGTGAAGATGCTGTGGGAGCCATCGCGAAATACCGCCAGAAACTTGGTCGGGTTGGCCACCGCATCGTAGATCGCCAGGCGATCATCCGCGCCAGAGCGATAGCCCGGAATCTGGATCACGTCATCGGTGGCGGTCACATGCAGGGTCGGTACCGAGACCTGGCCGAGCACCGCTGTCAGGTTGTGTTCACCGTAGAACGGCGGGGCCGAGATGATCACCGCAGCGGCAAAGCGCGGATCGCGATAACTGATGACCTGGCCGTCCCTGACCACCTGTGCCCCTGCTGTGAGCAGCGCCGTGTTGGCCCCGTAGGAGTGCCCGGCGACGACGATGCGTTGTGGGTCGACCGCAGCGCCCATCTTCCCTGTCGCAGCGGAAAGCATCTGGTCGAGGGCGAAGCTCACATCGCTGGCGCGGGACATCGCTTCGCTTTCCTGGGCGGCATCGTGCAGGCGCTCCACCACGGCGAACGGGTTACCCCGCCACAGCGTGGAATCACTGCCGACATGCTGCACGTGCAAGCTGGCGACGCCGTGGCTCGACCAGTGCTTGCCGAGGTAGCTGTAGCCTTTGCGTGAGCCGCCGATGCCATGGGAGAACACCACCAGTGGCACGCTGGCGCCTGGCTGTACGTTGGCCGGCCAGTAAAGGCGTACCGGAACGGCGCGCGAGCGGGATTGATCGAGCCAGTCGAAATCGCTGATTGCGTAGGTCGGCTCCTCTGCTTCGGTGGTATTGGCCGTGGCCGTATTCGACACGGCCAGCATGGCCAGCAATGCGCTTGCCAGCAGCTTCCAGCCTCTGTGCTGTGGCTGTGCGGTGAGGTCGGCGACTGCGCAACCAGCAATGTCGTCGGTGTTGGCGTGGTACTTCGGAGTCGAGTTCATCGTGGTGCGGGTTCCCTGGCGGCGGTTCAGACTATGGAAAGAGTTGGTAGGGCTTGGTGACCCGCAAAGGCGCGGCGGGAAATGACAGGCCGGTGAGGCGTTCGGATTCGTTCCACAGGCGTCTGGCCATACCCAGGTCCATGGCCTGCAGAGGCGTTCTGGCGAGCACAGGGTAACCGCGGGTTTCGCTCAGCCTGTTCGGGCCGTAGTAGGCGCCGCCCTGAGCCTGCGCGGCAGTGGCGGCGAACAGTGTTGGCAGCGCGCCCTGAGCCGCTGGCTGGAACAGGAACCAGAGAAAACGTCGGGCACTGCCGGCCGCGCTCCACTTGCCGGCGCCATTGGGCAGCAGTTCGGTACGTGACACACCCGGATGTGCCGCGATGCTGCGGATACCCCAGCCAGCCGCGTTGCTGCGGCGCTGCAGCTCCAGGGCGAACATCAGGCAGGCCAGTTTGGATTGGCTGTAGGCGACCATCGGCTTGTAGTCGCGGGTAGATTGCAGGTCGCCCAGGTCGATGGCGCCTTGCCTGGCGGCGATGCTCGAAAGGCTGACGACGCGCGGCTGGTCGCCCTTGCGCAGCAGCGTTAACAACTGTGCGGTCAGGGCAAAGTGGCCGAGGTGGTTGGTACCGAGCTGCAGCTCGAAACCATCGGCCGTCTCCTGGCGCTGCGGCGGTGTCATGACGCCGGCGTTGTTGATCAGCAGGTCGAGGTGGCCATCGGACTCTCCAAGGCGTTTGGCGAACGCGTCGATGGAGTCGAGGCTGGCCAGGTCCAGCTGCTCGAAGCAGACGTCGCAACCCGGAGTGAGTTGACGGATCTGCTCGACGGCAGCCTCGCCGCGAGAAGGGTTGCGGCCGGCGAGTATCACCCGTGCTCCCGCCTCGGCCAGGACTTTTGCGTCTTCGAAGCCGAGCCCACCGGTACCGGTGATGACGGCGGTGCGACCCTGTAGCGAGGGAATGTCGGAAGTGGTCCAGTTGGCCATGATCGTTGCCTTGCCTCAGAATGGGGCGCTAATCTGAATGTATAAATAACTGCACTGAGTGCAAACATTAGTGCACTCAGTGCAATTATCGCAATAGGCTATTGGAATGTCCGAATCTCTCCCTCCCGAGGGCAATGCACCTGCCGAAGGCCTGCGAGAGCGCAAGCGCCGGGCTACTCGGCAGCGTATCGCCGAGGTCGGGCTGCAGCTGTTTCTCACAAATGGTTACGAAAGCACCACGCTCGACGCGATTGCCGCCGAGGCTGGTATCTCGCGGCGTACCTTCTTTTCCTATTTCAAGTCGAAGGATGACGTCATCCTGTCCTGGCAGGAGGCCGGCTGGGCCAGCATCCATGGCGAGCTGCTGCAGGTGTCGCCGGATATCGCACCGCTGGACGCCGTGCGCGATGTATTGGTGAGTCATATTTCCCGCTACACCACCGAGCAAATGGCGGCCATCGACCGGCTGATGCGCTCCAGCGAGTCGCTGCTGGCACGCAAGCAGGCGCATTACGCCGAGCAGGAGAGGCAGCTGTTCGCCACGCTCTGCGAGGTATGGCGCCAACCCGAGCGGCGCATGACCCTGCGCGTGGTGGCCATGGCGTCTCTGGGCGCCATGCGCCTGGCGATCCAGACCTGGCAGGAGCAGGTGGGTCAGCCCAGGCCCGTGGCCAGTTATCTCGAGGAAGCGTTCGAGACGCTCAAGTCCGAACTCTGACCGACTGACCCAGCAAAAAAACGCCCCCGCAAAGACTGCGGGGGCGGCGCGTTGGATAAGGTCGTCCTTGAAGCGGGTTACGCGCGGTCAACCTTGTGGGGTGTTGCTCCCCGTATTGCTCCAGCCACCACCCAGAGCCTTGTACAGCTCCACTTCGCTGCTGAGCTGGGCCAGGCGGTCGGCGATCAGTTGCTGGCGCACGCTGAACAGCTGACGCTGGGCGTCGAGCAGGGTCAGGTAGCTGTCCACGCC
>CAMPIF010000178.1 GCA_946886245.1 Ectopseudomonas composti
CACCTCGATGGCTGCATCGAAATCACCCTGGCGTAGCGACTCCACGATTCGAGTCTGCTCCTGCAGGTATGCCGCCTCGGAGCGCTTGAACTCGTCGTAGATGCCGCGCTCCTCGGTGCTGGAAATCAGCGGCTCATAGGCCTCCTGACTCTTGGCAAGGGAGGCGCGTACGTCTTCAACCAGCCGCAGATTGGCCTGCACGTCTGCCGAATCGCGATTAAGCATCGAGCGCAAGGTAATGGCACGCAAACGCAAGATATTCTTGGACACATCGCCAATGGCCAAGACGCTTGGCAGCCAATTGTCATTGACCTCGTCGGACCGCTCGCGCATTTCGCCCATCTGCATCAATGAAAATACTCCAAGCAGCACGACCAGCAGAGCGACCAGTCCGAACCCCAGAGCCGCCCGGGGGGCGATAGAAAGATTACGCAGCGACATTTTTGAAGCTCCCATTGCGCGCAGAAATCGAGACATCCTCAGCCATACCTGGCCGAGGATCGGGTGAGATTGCGCTGATCCCTGACGGCTTATCGGCCTTGTGTCCGCGCGCTTTATAAGGAAAAGAAAATATTCTGTCGGCGCAATGCCTTGGCCATTGGCTGATCGACGAACCAGCGCCAGTACTGAACGCGCGACGCTTCATCCCGCTGCTTCTGCCCGTCACAGGCGCGCTGGCACCGACGAAAGCCCATGCATTGGCACGCCGTCAGCCCTGAAACAGGCTGGGTATGGGCAGGCGCTGCCGGCCACGACGTGCGGCCATGCAACGGAGTACGGTGAGGCGCTTGCGTCGCGCCTCAGCAAGGCATGCTGCAACGCCTGGCGATGACCTGGGCGCGTTGCATCCTGTTGGATAAGGGGCACGAATTTGCTTGCTGAAGCCCGTAGAGGCCATCGCCCTGCTTGATCGGGAGAAACGCCGGCAACGCAAATGTGGCGCCCGCGCGCCTTGGCGCACCTTGGGCAATTGAATCGGCACGCTAGCGCTATGCCCGACGCTTACCAGCGTCAGGCATGGCTGCATGCGCTGAACGATCCATGGGGTGTACTGCGGTCATGAAAGCCAGCCACCGATCTGGATAGACAGTGCGGCGAAAATGGCCATCGCGCCGATGATCAGCGCACCATAAAGCGCTGTTCGGCCAGTTTGCGATCGCCCTGATAGACGATGAAATGCCACTCACCGGGCACCACTTCGTGGTGTTCGGTGAATTCGAAAGCCATCACGTCCTGCGGGGCACCGACTACCAGCTTCTGCTGCACTTCGAACTTGTCATGGCGCTGACCATCCGGGGTGACCACACCCGGGGTGAGATACAGCAGCGTCAGCGGCGTATCACCCTCGCGCTTGTCGGCCAGGCTGTAGCGCATGCCGAACTTGGTGCCGAGCTTGGCGGGAATCTGCTCGGTACGCTGGATTTCCTGGTTGCTGCGAGTCAATACCCGCTCGCCGGGCTGATAGTCCTGATACTGGCTGCTGAAGATGCCGTATTCCACTGGCCCATCGACACGGACGTCAGCCTGGCTCAGACCTGCCCAGGCGAATAGACCGGCCATCATGGCCACTCGGGTGTAATGCATGGTGCGCTCCTCGTTGAGATGAGCGCGAGCCTATGACACCCGGGTGACAGCCTGATGACAACCGCGCTAAGGGGCATGCCTCCCTCATCCGGCGCCAAGCGCCAGCCTCTCCCGGAAGGAGAAGGGCATGGAAGGTCGTCACTACGGACTACCAGGCTATCGATCCAACTCGGCCTGCACCTTGCGCGGCAGCACGGAGAGGAAGTTGTCACGCGCCACCTTGTGCGCCACGTCTTCTGGCAAGGCGTCGAGGAAAGGGTCGAAACCCTTCATGTACTCGCCCAGGCTACCGAAGCGGCCGACCACATCCGAGCCCAGCATGAAGCGCTCCGGGTAACTGCTGACCAGATGCACCCACTGCGGATCAGGCGTGCCGTTTTCGTCCAGCAGATAGGGTCGCAGCATGGTCCAGGACAGATCGATATACAGGTTCGGGTATTGGCCGAGCATGCGCTCCAGAGTCTCCAGGAGGAAGTCGAGCTTCTCCTGATGACGATGAATCTCGGCACTGGTCCCAGCATGCGCCCAGATGAAACGCACATGCGGATGATTGCGCAGCGGCGCCTCGATCTCTTCCAGATAAAGCGGATTGCGCTCGCGCTTGGAAGTGATGTTCGAATGCAACATCACCGGCAGGTCATATCCGGCAGCCAGATGGAAAACCCGCGCCAGCGCCTCGTTGTTGGCGCGCGGTGCGCTGCCATGAATCAGCGCGGTGAGATCGTCGTGACGGGTGAAGACCTCACCGATGCCCTGCCACAGGCCGGGATCGAGCTCCAGCATGCGGCGGATATGGGCATCGGCGTTCTTGTCGTTGGGGTTGAAGCCGGAAAGAAAGGGATGAAAGCGTTTGCGCTGCTCGGCGGGCAGACGCTTGTAGGCGGCAGCGATGAACACGTCGGTAGCGCTGTACCAATAGGCATTGGCGTCATCACCGGCGTAATAACGCGGGCGCCTGGGCTCGTCCTCATCCCATTTCTTGGCCACCGGAATGCCGGAGAACATCACATGATCGACGTTGTTTTCCGCCATCTTCTCCAGCAGTTCGTCCATGCCGGCACTTTCCTGGAAGAAGTCCACGTAATGCAGGTGAGCGTCGCTGTAACGGTATTCGCGGGCCTGGGCGCTGCAGGCGACAGCGGCGCTGAGCGCGAGTATCCATGGCATCGTTCGAGATGTGAGCAAGGCGAGTCCTCCTGACGGTACGAGCAGCATAGACCGCCGACCCGCCAGGCAAGTTCGGCGAGCAGTCGCGCGCCTCGATGGAGCGTGCAATCTGCCTACGCACCACGTCAGCGCATCGCCAGCGCGCCAGCAGCCCGGGACGGCAATGGACACGGCCACCAATGATGGCACCTCGCTTGCAGTGCTCGAGACAGACCAGACAGGGGAATCATCATGTTGCAGTTGCTGCGCAAGCCAGCCCGCAAGGCCCAGGACGAGGCCGCATTGGACGCTCTGTTCCAACAGCACGACCTCACCATTCGCCTCCCGGAACACTATCACTGGATGACACGCCTGAACGACTTCAGCGCAGGTCTCCAGCAACGCATTCGTGCCAGCCTCGGCGCCGCCGTCGGCATCGCCGCGCATGCGCCACAACTGGCGCGCATTGCCGCTGCCAACCAGCAAAGCGGGCAAACGCTGGCACAGTCCTCGGAGTTGATCGCCAGCGCCAGCGAGCAGGTCACCACCACGCTGGACGCCGAACTGGTGCCCGGTGCCGGCGAAGTCGCGCGCTTGTCCGCCGAGGTATCCGCCACCCTCAACCAATGCCAGCAAAGTGGCCAGGCGGTGTTGCGCCAGGTCGAAGTGATCGATTCCAGCGAGGCGCAACTGGCTCAGGTGATCCAGCAACTGGCCGGACAGCTCGATGAAGTGAGCAAGGTCATCGGCGTGATTGCCAGCATCTCCCAGCAGACCAACCTGCTCGCCCTGAACGCCGCCATCGAGGCCGCACGCGCGGGTGAACATGGTCGCGGCTTCGCCGTGGTCGCCGAGGAAGTGCGGCGTCTGGCTGGCCATACCACCGATGCCACCGGCCAGGTCAGTGGCATCATCGAGCGCTTTCGCGAAGGCATGCAGCAGCTCGGCGATGCCGGCCAGCACATGAACCAGGCGGTGGCCGACGGCCGCACCGGTATTCTCGCCGTCAGCGGCGGGCTGGACAGTACCCGCCAGGCCATGGACCGCTTGGACGCTCAGGTCGGCCAGATCGCCGCAGGCACGGAGCAGATCGGCCAGGCCGTGCGCTCGATCAATGGCGATGTACAGAACATCGCCCAGGTCGCCAGTGAACTGCTCGGCAAGGCCGGCCAGGTGCTGCATCACAGCAAGGCCGTGCGCGAAGACGGTGATCGCCTGCTCGCAGGGCTCGGCGACTTTCGCCTGGAAATTCACGCCGCCGTGCGCGCCAGCGTCGAGCAACTGGCGACACGCCCCGAGCTGATCAGCGACATGACAGCAGCCGAACGACTGCTTGCCGATACGCTGGCGCGCGACAGCCGTTTCGAGCTGTTCTACCTGGTAGACAGCCGCGGCGTGCAGATTTCCGAGAACGTCTTCGCCGCCGATGTGGCGCACGGCGAGGATGCCAGCTGTCGCGGTCACGACTGGAGCCAGCGCCCCTGGTTCAGCGCCGTGGCCGAGCGAATGGAAAGCCATATCACCCAGGTCTACCGCTCCTCGGCGACGGACGATTTCTGCTTTACCGTTTCGGTTCCCGTTGTCGATCGACGCGGCCAACTGCTGCGTGTGCTGGGAGCGGACGTGAGGCTCTCGGCGCTGGTGTGATCGGTGCCGACTGGGCTAGGCTGGCCGCTGTCGATTCGTCACACCTCAAGGGAAGTGCCATGATCCGCATTCACAACAACAAGGGCCTGCAGCAGCAGATCGAAATCGGTTCGCACCTGCTCATCGGCGACGTCTCGCCCGAGCAGGGCGGGGATGGCGCCGGACCGGAACCGCACGACCTGTTCGACGCGGCCCTCGGTACCTGCAAGGCCATGACCCTGCTGCTCTATGCACGCCAACGCGGCCTGCCGCTGGAAGGTATCGACGTGCAGATCGAGCGTGACGACAGCGAGGAGCGCCAGGGCAACTACCGCCTGATCGTCGATCTGGCGCTCAAGGGACCATTGGACGAGACCCAGCGCCAGCAACTGCTGCGCGTGGCGGACAAATGCCCGATCCACAAGCTGATGACCACCACCGACATCCAGGTCGAGACCCGCCTGGCGGGAGCCCAGGCATGAGTGAACTGCAGCTGATTCGCCCGCGCGCCGAGGACATTTCCGGCCAGCCGATCCTGCGTCCCCTGCCCTCGGCACGCGTTCGCAGCATCGGCCCCTTCGTGTTCTTCGATCACATGCTGGAGCATGACTACCCGGCCGGCAAAGGCATCAACATCGCCCAACATCCGCATATCGGCCTGTCCACCCTCACCTACCTGTTCGAGGGCCAGTTGCAGCACAAGGACAGCCTGGGTTCGGATCAACTGGTGGGGCCCGGCGATGTCAGCTGGATGACCGCAGGGCGCGCCGTCGCTCATGTCGAGCGTACGCCGCCCGAGCAGCTCGGGCAGAACAAGCGAGCCCACGGTCTGCAGGTCTGGCTGGCCTTGCCGGAAGCCGAGGAACAGTGCGAACCGGCTTACAGCCATCACCCCGCAGCGAAGCTACCCCGCAGCGAAGCCATGGGCGTGCAGATCACCCTGATCGCCGGCCGTGGCTTGTGCCTCGAATCGCCCGTGCCGGTTCGCTCGCCGACCCTCTATGCCGAACTGCGCCTGGCCGCCGGTGCCAACCTGCTGATACCCGCCGAACACAGCGAACGAGCGCTGTACCTCATCGATGGCGAAGCGGAGCTGGATGGCGAGCCCCTGCCCCGGCATACCATGGCGGTCATCCCGACAGGCGAAACGCCCGTGCTCAGCGCCTGCGGCGAATGCCACCTGGCCCTGATCGGCGGCGAGCCCATCGGCCCACGACGGATCAACTGGAACTTCGTCGCCACGACGCCGGAGCTGATCGACCAGGCGCGCCAGCGCTGGGCTGCAGGCGACTGGCCGCAGGTGCCAGGTGAAACCACGCGCATCGAACTGCCGCGCTGAGACTGCTGTTCAAACACAGGCGCTGAAAGGCGCCTGCCGCTCGCCAAGGATTGCCATCTTGCCCCTGCATCGCTCCCTCGCTGGCCTGCTGCTGTTGCCCACGCTGGCACTGGCCGCTCTACCCCATTTCGAACCCGAGCCCGGGCGGCATGCCCAGGTACAACAGCAAGGCGAACGCTATTTTCTGCAGCAACCCGACGGTAGCCGCCTGGAACTGAGCATCCCCGAAGGCAACGACGCAGAAGCGCCGAGCTTTGCCGTCGAGGACTACGACTTCGACGGCCACCCGGATCTGGCGATCAGCGTGCCGGCCGGGATGGTCAACTCCGCCTACCAGGTTTACCTCTACCGCCCGCTCCTACAACGCTTCGAGTGGTTAGAGATGGCGCCGACGCTGATGGAACGCGTCAATTGCTCATGGCTGTCGGAGCTGCAGCCCAACAATGAGGAGCGGGCGCTCTACAGCCACTGCCGCAGCGGGCCACGCTGGTACTAGGACTCCTACCGCTTCGATGAGTCAGGAGCCCCCTGGGTGAACTAGACGCTGCAGGTGCGCGACGCGTACGATCCGCATGCACCTGTATTTTTCCCGGTGTTCGAGAAGACGTTCGACCCTCAGGGCCGGATCATCGCCAGTCGCGCACTCGACGACGATGATCAGCCACTCACCTGGACGGTGCCCGCTGCGCGCCTTTACCTCCACGCACACCCGGACGCGACCAGCCGGAGCAAGGCCTACCTGATCGCAGGGGACGTCTGCGAAGTCCTGGATCAACAGGGGCGCTGGCTACAGATTCGCTACGTCTCGCGCAAGGGTCCATTGGAGCGCTGGGTTTCACTCGATCAAGCCTATGCCCAGGCTCAACCCTGAATACACAGCAACCCCTTCGCAGTTTTTTGTTACCTGTGCGTGATCCAGAAACTCAGTAGCCGGGTATAAGCTGCATGCGGATTTTTCAGGCCAACGGATGACCCATGGCAGATCGCGAGTTCGATTACGAAAGCACCCTGGAAGCCTGCGCACGCGGCGACGAACGTGCCTTCCAGACGCTCTACCGGCAAGAGGCCGGGCAATTGCTCGGCCTGGCCATCAGCATGCTGGGCCGGCGTGACGTTGCCGAGGATTGCCTGCACGACGCCTTCGTGCGCATCTGGCAGCACGCCGCGCGCTATCGGCGCGAACTGGGCAGCGGCCGCGCCTGGGTGCACAGCATCTTGCGCTACCGCGTGCTCAATGCCTTGCGCAGTGGCAACCGGCATGCCGAGGTGGACGATGACTTCATCGAACGCGTGCTGGACGACAGCCCGCAGGCCGAAGCGCAGGCGCTGGAGCAATCCGAACAGCGCCTGCTGCGTCGCTGCCTGCAGCGTCTGGAAAAGCCGCGCCGCCATCCGATTCTGCTGGCGTTCTACCGGGGTCTGACACACGAGCAGATCGCCAGCCGCCTGAGCACACCGCTGGGCACCATCAAAGGCCGTATCCGCGCCGGCCTGCGCGCGCTGCAGGAGTGTCTGCAAGCATGATTACGCACGATCCCGAAGAACGCCGTGCCCTGATTGGCGAGTACCTGCTCGGCCTGCTCGACGAACACGAAGCGGCCGAGGTGCGCCAACTGCTCGAAGAGGATGAGAGTGCCGCCCGTATGGCCCTGGAATGGGAACGGCACTTTCTCGAACTGAGCGACCGGCTACCGGCACATGCACCCTCCCCGGCACTCTGGGCACGCATTCGGCAGAGCCTGGGTCTACTCGACGAGCCTCGCTCGAGCCCGCTGGCCAACTGGTGGAACAGCCTGCTGACCTGGCGCCTGACTGCCGCCGCGCTGGCCGTTGCCCTTTTGCTTGCCGTGCTGATGCCGCTGTTGCGCGCCCCGGATATCGCTGGCGAACGCTTTACCGTGGTGCTGCAGCAGCCGGGCGAAGCGGCCAAGCCGGGTTGGGTGATCCAGGTCGGTAGCGATGGCACGCTCTCGCTCGATCCGCTGGTCGCCGATCAGGTCCCAGAAGGCCGCGCCTTGCAATTCTGGACGCTGATCGACCCAGCCGACGGTCCACGTTCGCTGGGTCTGGTCGAAGCCGGCCAGCCACTGCGCCTGCCTGCCGAGCAGATCGGCGCCGTACAGGCCGGGCAGTTGTTCGAGCTGACCCTCGAACCTGAAGGCGGCTCGCCATACAACCGACCTAGTGGTCCGGTGCTTTACATCGGTCGCGCCGTGCTGGCCAGCGCCAACTGAGTGGGTTGCCGGCCGCAAGGCCGGCAACCTTTGCAGCAGCCGATCACCCTCCGAAAAATATTTTCATCCGCCGACATCCAACGCCGTTCCTCGCGGGTATAGCTCACAGGTGTTTCGTCGAGGCACCTGCGAAACCGGCCAACCGGCTTCGTCTCGATGCTGAAACCTTTATGAGGAACAACC
>CAMPIF010000179.1 GCA_946886245.1 Ectopseudomonas composti
AGCTCGACCCCGCGCCCGTGGTATTCGTGACCGGGCTGGGTGAAAGCGCCGTGAACATCTCGCTGCGCGTATGGGTGGCGACCGGTGATTTCTGGCCGGTGACCTTCGAGTTCACCGAGCTGGCCAAGGAGCGTCTGACCGAGGCGGGTATTGGCATTCCGTTCCCGCAGCGGGTGGTGCATCTGGCCAAGGCCGATTGACACTCACCACAAAAAAGCCCCGGTCGATCCGGGGCTTTTTTGTGCCTGTGATCAGGCATTTTCGACTGCAGGTGGCGTCGTCTCAGGCACCGCTTGGCGTTTGTCGCGACGCCACTGGATAGCGATGAGCAGCAGTGTCGGTATACCCATCAGCGCCGTGGCGAGGAAGAAGTGGGCGTAGCCGAGGCTTTCCACCATCACGCCGGAATAGCCGCCGATCAGGCGCGGCAGCAACAGCATGATGGAACTGAGCAGGGCGTACTGGGTGGCCGAGAATTTCAGGTTGGTCAGGCTCGACAGGTAGGCCACGAAGGCCGAGGTGGCCAGGCCGGCGCTGAAGTTGTCGCAACTGATGGTGACGATCAGCATGTTCAGGTGTGGGCCCATGCCCACCAGCAGCATGAACATCAGGTTGGTGGCCGCCGATGCGGTCGCGCCGATCAGCAGAATCGGCATGATGCCGAAGCGCACGATCAACAGGCCGCCGACCCCGGCGCCGAGCAAGGTCATCACCAGACCGAAGACCTTGCTGACACTGGCGATCTGTTCTTTGGTGAAGCCCTGGTCGATGTAGAAGACGTTGGCCATCACCCCCATCACGGTATCCGACAGACGATAGGTAGCGATCAGGCTCAGCAGCAGCAGGGCCTGCCAGCGGTAGCGCACGATGAAGTCGTTGATCGGCGTGAGCACCGGTGCCATGCCGCCCCAGAACAGGCTGGAGATCGACAGGCTGGTGAGCAGGGTATAGAGCAGTGCACGCAGGAAGGCGCGGTCGTAGTAGAGCAACTCCTGCAGGCTTATCTGGCCCTGGAACAGCAGCATCAGGTCACTTTCGTAGAACTGGGTGACCATGGCCGGGATGGCGATCAGTAGGATGATCAGCAGCAGCACGGACAGCAGCTGGTGGAAGAATCCGTACCTCGCCGCAGCCGTTTTCAGGACCGGTGCCAGCCCGCCCCAGAACAGCCCGGATGCACAGAGGCAGGCCAGGGTGCTGTAAAGCATGGCGCGCAGGAAGGCACGGTCGTTGTAGAGCAGCTCCTGCATGCTGATGTCGCCGAGCAGCATCGGTACCAGATCGCTCTGGTAGAACTGGATGAACATGGTTGGCACGGCGATGATCAGCATGATGACCGCGCTGATCGCCAGTAACTGGTGGAAGAAACCGTGCTTGGGTGGCGCGACATTGATGTGCGGCGGTGCCGGTGGCTCGCGCATCCAGATGGAGGTGAGCAGGCCCGGCAGCATCAGCAGGGCGAAGAGCATGTAGGTACCGGTCCAGGCGCCGAACTGGTAGTCCTTGGCGGTCGAGCCGAAGCCTTCGGCGAAATACAGCGCGCCAGCGGTGGCCAGCAGCGCGGCAACCCGGTAGCCGGTCATGTAGGCGGCAGCCAGCGCAGCCTGATGCTCGTCGCCGAGAATTTCCAGGCGGTAGGCATCGACGGCGATGTCCTGAGTGGCCGAGGCGAAGGCCACCAGCACGGCGAGGGCGATCAAGGAGGACAGGTGCGTCTGCGGGTCGTAATTGGCCATGCCGATCAGGCCGATGGCAACCAGACCCTGCGACAGCACCAGCCAGGAGCGGCGCCGACCAAGCTTGCCCAGCAGTGGCAGGCGCCACTGGTCGAGCATGGGTGCCCACACCCATTTGAAGGCGTAGGCCAGGCCGATGAGGCTGGCGAAGCCGATGGTCTCGCGCGCCACACCGGCTTCGCGCAGCCATACCGACAGGGTCGAGAACACCAGCATGTAGGGCAGGCCGGCAGCGAAGCCCAGAAGTAACAAAGCTAGTGTGGCGGGGTTGGCGTAGGTCGCGAGGGCTTCTCGCCAGGATTTGCGTGGCATCAGGCTCGAATCTGGGGTGGAAAATGAATAGCGCGCACTCTAACTGCTGTACTCCATCGGGCGCCAGCCGTGACGACGCATATCCACACGTTCATTCAGGATACTGATGCCTTCCGCACGCAGGCGCGCCCGTTGTTCATCGCCGGAGGGACTGCCGGCAATCAGACTGAGGCGCCCGCCGGCGGCGATGACGCGGTGCCAGGGCAGCGTGGTGCCATCTGGCAACTGGCTCAGCGTACGCCCGACCCAGCGCGCGGCGCGGCCAAGACCGGCCAACTGCGCCAGTTCGCCATAGCTGACGACCTTGCCTGCCGGCACCTGAGCCAGTACCAGGTACAGCGCTTCGCGGCGCGCCTGCGCGCTTGCCGGTGGTGGTGCCGGCCATGCAGACTCTGACGGTTTCGTCTTGCCCATAGGGTTCGTCCTTATCATGCGCGTACTGATCGCCTTATTCCTTTTTACCCTGGCAGCCCCGCTCTATGCCGATACCGTTTGGCTGGACAACGGCGATCGCCTCAGCGGTGAGATCATCCTGCTCGACGGCGGCAAGCTGGCGCTCAAGACCCAATATGCCGGCCAGGTGCTGATCGACTGGAAGGATATCGATACCCTCAGTTCGGACAAGCCCCTGTTGGTGCGCCGTAGCGGCTTCGACAGCGAACGCAGCGAAAGGTTGTCGGCTGCTGGTAGCGGCATGGTACGGGTGCAAGGCGAGCGCGAATACACCCTGCCGCTGGCGCAGATCAAACGCCTGGTGCCGCCGCGGCCGCTGCTGGAGGATCGTCTCTGGGAAGGCAACCTCGATGCCAAGCTGGACATGAAGCGCAACCAGAACGATGTCGACGAATGGAAGCTCAAGGGCAATACCCGTTTCGAGCACGGGCGCTGGCGGCATGTGCTCAGTGGCGAGCTGGAGCGTGAAACCAAGAACGACAGAAAGGTCGAGGACAACTGGGAACTGGAGTACGACCTCGATCGCTTTCTCACCGAACACTGGTTCTGGCGAGTCGGTGTGGAGCAGGCCGAGGATGAGTTCGAAACCGTCGACCGTCAGCGCATCGTTGGCACCGGCCCCGGTTATCGCTTCTGGGATGACGAGCTGGGGCGTTTCGACCTGATCGGCCAGTTCAATCGCGTGCGACTGGAGTCTGGCGTTGCCGACCTGGCGTTCAACACCACGTCACTGGAGATGGATTACAAGCGCCTGCTGTGGGGCACGCGGCTGGAGTTCTATGCCAACGCCCAGTTGCAGATCCCGCATATCGACGAGATCGACTACGTGCTCGATAGCGAATTCGGCCTGCGCTACCGCCTCAATCAGTGGGCGCGCTTGTCGCTCCTGTACGAGCTGGATCAGCTGCGTGCCCCGGGGCAGACGGTTTCGGATCGGCATTATCTGATCGGTGTCGGCGTGGGCTGGTGATGCCGTCGAGCGGAGTGCGGCCCCGCAGCACGCCGCCCGACGGAACGCCGCCCGACGGAAAAAGCTGAACTCTGCGCAGTCGGCCCGGTCAGCTGTTGCTCTGGCGCCGGGGTTGCGGATAATGCCCGGCTTTCGCCCACCAACGCCATTGCCCAACTTATGTCTCGCCCTATATCGCTGTCCCTGCTTGGCCTGAGCATCGCTCTGTGCAGTTGCGCCACCTTCGCCGATACCGTCTGGTTGAAGAACGGTGACCGTCTCTCCGGTACCATCCGCTTCTTCGACGGTAGCAAACTGCTGCTGGAAACCGACTACGGCGGCTCCATCCCGCTGGACTGGAAGAAAATCGCCACCCTGGAAAGTGATCACGAGCTGCTGGTCAAGCTCGGGCCGGTAGATGGCGAGCGTGCCAAGTCGTTGCTGGCCGCTGAGCCGGGCAAGGTCACGCTGGCCAATGGCGAGTCGCCGAAGACCATCGAGCTGGCGCAGATCGAGCAGATCATGAAGCCCAAGCCCCTGGTGGAAGACTTCACCTGGAAAGGCAACATCGACCTCGGTCTGGACTACAAGCGCGGTGAGCGCGACTCCGACGACTACGATGTCGGCATCAAGACCCAGGCCCGCCACGGTCTCTGGCGGCACAATGCGCTCGCCGACTACAACCGCGAGCTGAAAGACGACGTCGTCAGCACCGACAACTGGAGCGCCGAGTACGCGCTCGACCGCTTCCTCACGGAAAAATGGTTCTGGCAGGGGCGCTTCGAGTACAAGCGCGACCGTATCGAGGAGGTGGAGCGTCAGCGCACTCTCGGTACCGGTCCTGGTTACCAGTTCTGGGATGACGAGCTGGGCGCGTTCTCCATCGCTACCCTGGCCAACCGCAGCGATTACCGCTACAGCAACGGTGAGCAGGATCGCTTCTACGCCATGAGCGTGAAGTGGGACTACAACCGCTATCTGGTCGGCAAGACTGTCGAGCTGTTCAGTGTCGGAGAGCTAGGTCGTCCGCTGAGTGGGGCGGCGGATTACAGCCTGGATGCCGAGGTCGGGCTGCGCTACAAGGTCACCGACTGGGCGTCGCTGAACATGAAGGCCGAGAAGGATATGGTCAGTGGTGCCGAGGGCGATCTGGACGAAACCCGTTATACCCTTGGCTTCGGAGTCGGCTGGTAAGTCCCGGCATCGCAAACGAAAAGCCCGCGATCTGCTCGCGGGCTTTTTATTGGGCGCCGGAATCAGGCTTGTTCCTGTTCCCGTTGTTTCCAGCCGGCGCCACCTGGCAGCACCAGATTGAGGAGCAGGGCAGTGATCGCGCACAGGGAGATCCCTGACAGGGCGAATTCCTTGCCGCCGATGACCATGCCGCCGATGCCGAACACCAGGGTCACCGAAACGATGATCAGGTTGCGTGCTTCGGACAGGTCGACCTGGTGGCGGATCAGGGTGTTGAGGCCGACCACGGCGATGGAACCGAACAGCAGGCAGAGAATGCCACCCATCACCGGTACCGGAATGCTCTGCAGGGCCACGCCGAACTTGCCGATGAAGGCCAGGGCGATGGCGAAAACCGCTGCCCAGGTCATGATCTTCGGGTTGTAGCTCTTGGTCAGCATCACTGCGCCGGTGACTTCGGCGTAGGTCGTGTTGGGTGGGCCCCCGAACAGGCCGGCTGCCGAGGTGGCGAGGCCGTCACCGAGCAGGGTGCGGTGCAGGCCCGGCTTCTTGACGAAGTTCTTGCCGGTGACGTTGCCGATCGCCACCACACCGCCGATGTGCTCGATGGCTGGCGCCAGTGCCACTGGCACCATGTACAGAATGGCGCCCCAGTGCAGTTCCGGTGTGATGAAGTTGGGCACGGCGAGCCAGGCCGCTTGATCGACGGCACTGGTATCGATCACGCCGAGCCCTGCAGCGATGGCGCAGCCAACGGCGATACCGGAGAGGATCGGCACCAGGCGGAAGATGCCACGACCCAGCACGGCCACCAGCAAGGTGGTGATCAGCGCTGGCATCGAGATCATCATCGCCGTGCTGTACGGCACCAGTTCGACGCTGCCATCACCGGCCTTGCCCATGGCCATGTTCACCGCCACCGGCGACAGCGCCAGGCCGATGGAGATGATCACCGGGGCGATCACCACCGGCGGCAGCAGGCGGTCGATGAAGCTGGGGCCGCGCAGTTTCACCAGCGCCGAAAGCAGGATGTAGACCACGCCGGCAGCGATCACGCCGCCCATCACCGCAGGCAGGCCGAACTCGCCCTTGGCCGCCAGAATCGGTGCGATGAAGGCGAAGCTGGAGGCCAGGAACACCGGGACCTGGCGCTTGGTCACCAGTTGGAACAGCAGGGTCCCGATACCGGCGGTGAACAGCGCGACGTTGGGGTCCATGCCGGTGATCAGCGGCATCAGCACCAGGGCGCCGAAGGCCACGAACAGCATCTGCGCGCCGGAAATGCCCTGGCGCCACAGCGGGTCGTTGAATTCCGTCTGCGACATGTCAGGCGTCCTTCTGCTTGGTGCCGAAGATCTTGTCACCGGCATCGCCCAGGCCCGGGATGATGTAGCCATGCTCGTTCAGGCGCTGATCGATGGAGGCGGTGAAGATGGTCACGTCCGGGTGAGCCTGCTCGACGGCCTTGATGCCTTCCGGAGCAGCGACCAGGACCATGGCGCGAATGTCCTTGCAGCCGGCCTTCTTCAGCAGGTCGATGGTGGCGACCATCGAGCCGCCGGTGGCCAGCATCGGGTCGATGATCAGCGCCAGGCGCTCGTCGATTTCCGGCGCGAGCTTTTCCAGGTAGGTGTGCGCTTCCAGGGTTTCCTCGTTGCGCGCCACGCCCACGGCGCTGACCTTGGCACCGGGGATCAGGCTGAGCACGCCATCGAGCATGCCGATGCCGGCACGCAGAATGGGCACCACGGTGATTTTCTTGCCGGCGATCTTCTCGACCTGCACGGTGCCCGCCCAGCCTTCGATCTCGTAGGCTTCCAGCGGCAGGTCGTTGGTGGCTTCATAAGTCAGCAGGGCGCCCACTTCCTGGGCCAGCTCACGGAAATTCTTGGTGCTGATATCGGCGCGGCGCATCAGGCCGATCTTGTGACGGATCAGCGGGTGGCGGATCTCGCGAGTGGGCATGGGCTGGGATCTCCAACGGGGCTCTGGGAAAAAATCGCGTTAGATTAAAGCATTGCTCATGCCAAGTGGTGGGTGACTGACGAGTCATGATGCGCCATGCCCTGTATCGACTACGCTGGTCAGTCGATACTTGGCAAGCGTTGCCCGGGTCTGTACCTTTGCCCGCTTTTATTTGACGGCTCGATCAGCTTTCAGGCTGTCTGCCGCCATTCATCAGCCCGATCAAGAGAGAACACACCATGTCCGCCGATCTCGCGCACATTCGCCAAATCATGGCGGAAGCCGACTGCCTGTTCACCGAAGCCGAGGTGGAAGCGGCCATCGACAAGGTCGCCAGTCAGATCAACGCCGAGCTGGCCGAGTGCAATCCGGTGGTGTTCTGCGTGATGAACGGCGGGCTGATTTTCTCTGGCAAGCTGATGACCAAGCTGAACTTCCCACTGGAGGCGTCCTACCTGCATGCCACGCGCTATCGCAACGAAACCAGTGGTGGCGAGCTGTTCTGGAAGGCCAAGCCGGAAGTTTCGTTCATCGACCGCGATGTGCTGATCATCGACGACATCCTCGATGAGGGGCACACCCTGGGCGCGATCATCGATTTCTGTCGCCACGCCGGTGCGCGCGCGGTGCATACCGCCGTGTTGATCGACAAGGAGCACGAGCGCAAGGCGCGTCCGGACCTGAAGGCCAACTACGTGGGCCTGCACTGCATCGATCGTTACATCTTCGGTTACGGCATGGACTACAAGGGCTACTGGCGCAACGCTGCCGGCATTTTTGCGGTCAAGGGGCTGTAAGTCCCTTTATCCATACGTAGCGTTAGCACCGCTCGGACAATGGCCAGGTAGTGCGCACCGGCTTTCCGGTCGCTGTCCCCGGTGCGCATGGCGCACCCTACTCGGGCGGCGCCTTTTTCGGTGTGCCATCCAGCCAGCGCAGCGCCTTTTCCCGTGCTTGTGGCAGGTTGCGCGTATACGCCAGCTCGCCTTCGCGGCGGTGCACTCCGGCGCGCCGCAGCTGCAAGCGTACCTGCGCCGTCGGCCCGCTCAGAATCAGCGCCACGTTCTGCTGACGATAGTCGCGCAGCACGTTGTCCAGCGCCGCCAGGGCGGTCATGTCCAGCAGCGGCACGGCACTGATATCGACGATCACCACGCGCACTCCCGGGGTAAAGCGGCGCAGCACGCTCAGCGCCTTTTCCGCTGCGCCGAAAAACAGCGGGCCGCGAATGGCGTAAGCCAGCACGTGCTCGGGCAGATCCTGCAGGGCCTGACGCTGCTGCCGGCTCAGCGCAGCGGTATCGGTCAGCTCGCTCATGCGCTTGATGAACAGCCCGGCTGCCAGCAGCAGGCCGACGCCAACGGCCAGTACCATGTCGAACAGCACCGTCAGTACCAGGCAGGTCAGCAGCACCAGCACGTCGCTGCGCGGTGCGATGCGCAGGGTGTGGGCGACGTGCTGG
>CAMPIF010000180.1 GCA_946886245.1 Ectopseudomonas composti
GGTTCGCCCTGCGCCAGGACGTCGACTTCGACCCCGCGCGCAGCCTGTTCATCGACGACAGCCTGCCGATCCTGCGCAGCGCCGGGCAGTTCGGTGTCGCCCATCTGCTTGCCGTGCGCCAGCCGGACAGCCAGGCGGGCCCGAAGGACACCGAGGAATTCGCCGCGGTGGAGGATTACCGAGAGCTGGTGCAGGGGCTGTAGGGTGGAAAACCGCGAAGCGTTTTCCACCTGTGGCTACCTGAGGCCGTTCTGGCGGATGTAAAAAGCGAAATCCGCCCTACGGAATCCGCAGCACTTGCCCCGGATAGATCTTGTCCGGGTGACTGAGCATCGGCTTGTTGGCCTCGAATATCTTCATGTAGGCATTGGCATTGCCGTATTCGGCCTTGGCGATGGCGCTCAGCGTGTCGCCCTTGTTCACCGTGACGAAGCGCGCTGCGGGGGCCGGCGTGGTCACGTTGATCTGGTCCTCGACTTCACCGACACCGGCGACGTTGCCCAGCGCCAGGAGGATCTTTTCCTTCTCTTCCTGGCTGGCCACTTCGCCACGGGCGATGACCTTGTCACCCTCGACACTGACCTCGATGTTCGGGTTACCCAGGCCAACCTTGGTAACGTGTTCCTTGAGTGACTCGGCGGCCTGCGCCTCCTGACCCACCAGCGATTCCCAGAGCTTGACCCCGGCGTCTTTGACAAAGGCAAACAGACTCATGGCGATTCCTCTCGTTCCTTGTGAATGGCCGGGCAAACCGCCCGGAGACCAAAGTCTAGTTCAGGAAACACCCTTGATTTGCATTCGCGCATTAGAATCCGGGCAAACCAGGAGCCCCCATGGATATCAAGCAGCTGAAATTTCTCGTCGCCCTCGACGAGACCCGCCACTTCGGTCAGGCCGCTGCACGCTGCCACGTGACCCAGCCGACGCTGTCCATGCGCCTACGCCAGCTGGAAGACGAGCTGGGCCTGGAGCTGGTGCGCCGCGGACAGCGTTTCGAGGGCTTCAGCGCCGAAGGTGAGCGCATCCTGGCCTGGGCGCGCAGCCTGCTGGCAGCGCAGGATGGCCTGCTTGCCGAGGCTGCCGCCTGCCGTGGACATCTGGTGGGCACCCTACGCCTGGGCGTGGTGCCGCTGGCCAGTTTCGACCCGATGCGCCTGATCAGCCTGTTCGCCGAGCGTCACCCCGGGCTGCGCTTTCAGCTGCATGCGCTGAGCAGCGACCAGATTCTCGAGGGACTGGTACGCAACCAGCTCGACCTTGGCCTGTCCTATCTCGACCGACTCGACCGCGAGCACTTCGCCAGCCTGGAGTTGGCCGAAGCACGCATGGGCCTGCTCTACGATCAGCGCCACTTCCACTTCGTCAGCAGCAGCCTGCGCTGGGAGCAGTTGGCCAACCTGCCCCTGGGCCTGCTCTCGACCGGCATGCACTTTCGCCAGTCCATCGATCACAGCTTCCGCGCTCGCGGCCTCAGCCCACAGGTGCGCCTGGAGGCCGATGCCGTGCACCACCTGACTCAAGCGGTCAGCGCCGGTCTGTGCTGCAGCGTCATGCCGTTGCCGGCCGATGGCGCTCCGACCGACGGTCACCTGCGCCTTCTGCCCATCGAGGGGGCTCATACCCTGGCACCTCAAGGCCTGATCATGCGTCGTAGCGCCCCTGCCTCACCGCTCGCGCAAGCCTGCTTCGAAGAGGCACGGGAGTGGCTGGCGGACGCTTGATAGATTTGCTCGATCAGAACATCAAAGCCAACGATTAGACGCTCCCCGCCCATGGGCCTAGGCTTAGCTGTGTCAATCTGTCACAGAGCGCGCCTCGATGGCCAAGCCAGCCGCCCAGTCGCACATCGCCAGTGCCTACACCTACGCCGAACTCGGTGACGGTCGTGCGCAGCACGCTGCACTGGCCGAAGAATGTGCCCTGGCGATCAGCTACAACGACCTGAACCAGGCCGTGATGATGGTCTCCCCCCATCATCTGGAAGACTTTGCCGTCGGTTTCAGTCTCGGTAACGACCTGATCAAGTCCATCGACGACATCTATGACATCCAGTTACGCGGCCTCGGTGACAGCCGCGAAGCGCGCCTGCAGGTCAGCAGCAGAGCCTTCTGGGCGCTCAAGCAGCAACGCCGGCAAATGGCCGGCACCAGTGGCTGCGGCCTGTGCGGCGTGGATGCTCTGGAGCAGGCGCTGCCGGCTCTGACTGCCCTGCCCGGCGCAGCGTTGCCGCCGCTCGACCACCTGAAAGGCTTGCGCGAGCGCATCGGTGACAAGCAACAACTGGCACGCCACAGCGGCGCGCTGCATGCCGCCCTGTTCATCGACGCCAGCGGCGAGATTCGTCTGTGCCGCGAAGACATCGGTCGCCATAACGCGCTGGACAAGCTGATCGGCGCCATCGCTCGCGCGCGCATCGACACCCTTGGCGGCTTCGCCCTGGTCACCAGTCGTTGCAGCCTGGAGCTGCTGCACAAAGCGGTGCGTGCCGGCATCGGCACCCTGGTGAGCCTGTCCGCGCCCACCGCCCTGACCGTGGACTGGGCGCGGCGCCACCGCCTCAACCTGATCCACCTGCCCCATCACAGCACGCCGCGGGTCTACAGCCCCGCGCCTGACGAAGAAGAACGACCATGAGCCTGCAACCCGTCAATCCCCGTTACAAGCCCTACAGTGGCCCTGCTGCCGGCTGGGGCGCGCTGAACGCCGTCACCCGTTTCTGGCTGGACAGCAAACAGCCGTTCAAGAACCTGCGCGCGCTGCTCAAGACCAACCAGAACGGCGGCTTCGACTGCCCCGGCTGCGCCTGGGGCGATTCGCCCGAGGACGGTCACATCAAGTTCTGCGAGAACGGCGCCAAGGCGGTCAACTGGGAAGCCACCAAGCGTCGCGTCGATCCGTCCTTCTTCGCCCGCTACACGGTCAGCCAACTGCGCGAGCAGAGTGACTACTGGCTCGAGTACCAGGGCCGCCTGACCCATCCGATGCGCTACGACGCCAGCACCGATCGCTACGTGCAGACCAGCTGGGATGACGCCTTCGCCCTGATCGCGCAGCACCTCAAGGCACTGCCGAGCCCGGATCACGCCGAGTTCTACACCTCCGGCCGGGCCAGCAACGAGGCCGCCTTTCTCTATCAGCTGTTCGTGCGCGCCTATGGCACCAACAACTTCCCCGACTGCTCGAACATGTGCCACGAGGCCAGCGGCGTCGCCCTCGGCCAGAGCGTGGGAATCGGCAAGGGCAGCGTGACCTTCGCCGATTTCGAGCATGCCGACGCCATCTTCGTGCTCGGCCAGAACCCCGGCACCAACCACCCGCGCATGCTCGAGCCGCTGCGCGAAGCGGTCAAACGCGGCGCCCAGGTGGTCTGTTTCAACCCGCTCAAGGAGCGTGGCCTGGAGCGCTTCCAGCATCCGCAGCACGCGCTGGAGATGCTCACCAACGGCTCCGAGCCGCTGAATACCGCGTTCTTCCGTCCGGCGCTGGGCGGCGACATGGCCGCCCTGCGCGGCATCGCCAAGTTCCTCCTGCAGTGGGAGCGCGAGGCGCAGGCCAAGGGCGAACCGGCGGTGTTCGACCATGCCTTCATCGCCGAGCACACCGACGGCGTCGAGGCCTATCTGCAGTTGCTCGACGATTGCAGCTGGGAGGCGCTGCAGGCTCAGTCCGGCCTTAGCCTGCAGGAAATCGAACAGGCCGCGCGCATGTACCGCCGCGCCGAGCGCGTGATCATCTGCTGGGCCATGGGCATCACCCAGCACCACCACTCGGTGGCCACCATCCAGGAAATCGTCAACCTGCAACTGCTGCGCGGCAATCTCGGCCGCCCCGGCGCCGGCCTGTGCCCGGTGCGCGGCCACAGCAACGTGCAGGGCGACCGCACCATGGGCATCAACGACCGCCCGCCGGTGACGCTGCTCGATGCCCTGGAAAACCGCTTCCAGTTCAAGGTGCCACGCGAGAACGGCCACAACACCGTCGAGGCGATCAACGCCATGATCGACGGCCAGGCCAAGGTGTTCATCGGTCTCGGTGGCAACTTCGCCCAGGCCACGCCGGACAGCCCGCGCACGCACAAGGCGCTGCAGAGCTGCGACCTCACCGTGCAGATCAGCACCAAGCTCAACCGCAGCCACCTCACCGTCGGCGGTGACGCGCTGATCCTGCCGTGCCTGGGCCGTACCGACATCGACCATCAGGCCGGTGGCCCGCAGGCGGTGACGGTGGAAGACTCGTTCAGCATGATCCACGCCTCCTACGGCCAGCTCGAACCGCTTGCCGGCAGCGAGATGCGTTCGGAGCCGGCCATCGTCGCCGGGATCGCCAAGGCCACCCTGGGCAACCACCCGGTGGACTGGGACGCGCTGATCGCCGACTACGACCGTATCCGCGAACTGATCGCCGACACCATTCCCGGCTTCCACGACTTCAACCAGCGCGTCGCTCACCCCGGTGGTTTCTACCTCGGCAACTCGGCCGGCGCACGGCAGTGGAAAACCGCTTCCGGCAAGGCCAACTTCAAGGCCAATGCCCTGCTCACCGATCTGCTGCCGCCACAGGTGCGCGAGAGCGGTGAAACGCCGGATCTGATCCTGCAGACCCTGCGCTCGCACGACCAGTACAACACCACGGTGTATGGCCTCGACGACCGCTACCGGGGCGTGCGCGGGCAGCGTGACGTGCTCTTCGCCAACGAGGCGGACATCCTCCGCCTGGGCTTCAAGCCCGGCCAGAAGGTGGACATCCGTTCGCTGTGGAACGATGGCATCGAGCGCCGCGTCAGCGGTTTCACCCTGCTCGCCTTCGACATTCCGGCCGGCCAGGCCGCTGCCTACTTCCCCGAAGCCAACCCGCTGGTGCCGCTGGAAAGCGCCGGCGTCGGCAGCAGCACACCGACCAGCAAGTTCGTCGCCATCCGCTTGCAGGCGGCCAGCGGCGGCAACCTGCTGGGCAGCAGCGCAGCGAGCTGACAGGCGGCCAGGAACCTCCTGCGCAGATCACCGGTCAATGGCGTAACGCTCGCCATTGACCGGCGAATCCTGTGATCGAGGTGTCCATGAAGTCTCTGCAATTCTTCTTTCTTTCCCTTGGCCTGAGCAGCGGCGGCTTTGCCTTTGCCGGCAATACCGAAGCCGGTTTGGGTGGTGCCCTGGGTGGCGCCGTGGGGGCGATGGTTGGCCAGCAGGTCGGTGGCAACACAGGCGCGGCAGTCGGCGCCGGTCTCGGCGGCGCAGCCGGTAGTATGGTCGGTGCCGACCGTCGCAGCCGTACCGAAGCCGCCATTGGCGGCGCACTGGGCGCTGCCGGCGGCAACGTCGTTGGTCAGCAGGTCGGTGGCAACACCGGCGGCGTGGTCGGTGCTGCAGTCGGCGGCGGCGCCGGTGGCGCACTGGGCAACTACATGGGCAATGCCAGCTACGACGATGATCGTCGTGGCAAGCATCACCGCCACTACCATGGCAAGAAACACAAGAAGCACCACAAGCACTGGCGCCGTCACTGACGGATGCCGAGCACCCAGGGTTCATGGCGACGACCGAAGGCGACTTCGATCTGTGCCTTGAACCCTGTTTGTTCGTAGCTACGCTCCCAGCCACTCGCCAGCTCGCGATAGGCATGGGGAACGCTCAGGCGGTCGTTCTGCAGGCGAATGGTCGCGCCATAACCGGCCTCGGCACCCTGGCGATAGGGCTCGATACGTCCGGCCAGTAATACCTGGCGCTGCCGATCCGGCCAGCGCTGGCGCAGCACCTGCGCATCCACTCCCGCATCCACCAGCATCAGACGACTGGCCTGCTGCTCGACGAACTGCAGGCGGCGCTGGCGATCATCGCGCTCCTGCCGCAACACCTCACTCTCGGGTTTGGCCTGCAACTCATGCTCAGCAGCGACCAATGCCTGACGAGCCTGCTCCACCTGACTGCGGTAAAGCGCCCCATCCAGCTCCAGCACCAGCCAGACTTCGCGTGCCGGCTGCCGATTCAAGGCGTACTCATCGCTGGCAGAGAACCCCAGCTCGCGCAGCTTGGCCTCATCCAGCCAGGGCAACTGCCAGCCATCACCGGGGCGCTGCCAGCTCAGTTGCAGACGCAGCACGCCATCGTCCTCATCGCGCAACCAGCCACCGTAGACGCGTTGTAGCTCGCGCTCGCTGAGCAGCAACTGCGCCTCGGGCTCACCGCTGCGGTTGTACCAGACGCCACCCAGGGCAACAGCATTGCTCAACAGCACCACGCCGAGAGCAAGCCACGCTGACCGCTTCATTGCGCACCTCCCGGCTCGCTGCGCCGCCAGCGCTGCAACACCACCAGCAGCAGCACGGCGATCAGCCCGAGCAGGAGGAAGAACAGGTAGCGCGGCAGCAACTGCCACCACCAGTCGAACAGCTTGGCGAAAAGCATGATCAACGCGAAGACCAGACCGGTGTTGACCACCTCACCCCAGCCACGGCGAATGCCCAACCACACCGTCAACCCGGCGAGGACGAAGCCGAGCGTCTGGTAGAACGCCTCGATCCAGCCCGTCGGCCAATCAAGGTAGCTGCCGCCGCCCCAGTAGGAGAGCACCAGCACCGGGCCGAGCAGGTAGAGCAGCCCGACCGCTCGGTAGCAGGCGGCGAAACCCGCATAGTGCCGCTGATCGAACCATTGCGGCACCAGCAGCAGCGCCGCCAGTGGCATGAACAACTCCGGTCGCTCGCCCAGCGACCACCAGTGCCAACCCGCCCAATCACCCAGACGAGCCGCAACGAACAGACCAAAACACAGCAGCGCCACCACCAGCAGCAGCCGCTGGCGGCACTGGTAGGCCAGTAACAGCGCCAGCGCCGCCCAGGGCAAAAGGGCCTTGTCCGACGGGGTGATATTGAAGATCTGCCCGAGCATCGACAGGTTCAGCACGAAGCAGGCGAACGCCAGCACGGCGGCCAGCTTGGCGTAGTAGCCCGAGGTATCGCGGGCTTGCAGCCAGAAGCACAGCAGCAGACTGCCGAGACTGCTGCCGAGGAGGATGGCGACCTGCGCAGCAGCATCGAACAGCCCCCAGAACTGGTAGAACAGGAAGAACAGCCCGGCCGCCAGGGCCAGCGCGCCGAACAGCGAGGCCAGGCGCATGCCCAGCGACAGCTGGCGCGCGCGGGCATCGGCGTCGATATCCAGGGTCTGACGAAAATGCGCCAGCAACTGGCGATGATGGCTGGCGACGGCCTGTTCCTGCACCTCGCTCAGTTGCAACACCTGCTCCTGGCGCAGCTCGGCCAGCTCCTCGCGGAAGGCGGCAATGCGCATGGCGCGCTGCTGCGCCTGCTCACGCTCAAGATCGGACATGGGCACTCCCTGGCGGATAATTGCCCACAGCCTAGCAGGCCGGGGCAGCAGCTGCGCACGGCGCGCCCTACCCAGTGACCACACCCAAAGTGGCGTGCGCTGTGTGCGGCGCGTTCAGTCCACCCGCAATGCCGCCATCGCCGCGCGCAAGGTTTCGGGTATCGCGACGGGACGATTGCTCGCACGGTCGACGAATACATGGACGAAACGCCCGGCGGCGCAGGCCTGCTCCTCACCGGTCTTGAAGATCGCCAGCTCGTACTGCACCGAACTGTTGCCCAGCTTGCCGACGCGCAGCCCCACTTCGATGGCATCAGGGAAAGCGATGGAGGCGAAGTAGTCGCAGCTGGAGCTGACCACGAAGCCGACCACCGCGCCGTCGTGGATGTCCAGACCGCCCTCGGCGATCAGGTAGGCGTTCACCGCGCTGTCGAAGTAGCTGTAGTAGGTCACGTTGTTGACGTGGCCGTAGAGGTCGTTGTCGTGCCAGCGCGTGGTGATCGGCTGGAAGTGGCGGTAGTCGCCGCGCAGGTGCTGGGGTTGGCTCATCTAGGGTCCTTGGGGTGGAATCGCGGCTAAAGCCCCTCCCACAAAAAGCGTGGCGGGCGGGGGGGGGGGGTTGGGGCGCCCCCAAAAAAAAATAAACCGGTTTAAATTGGAGGGGCTGCGGCGCGCCCCGACCGCCCGGCTGGTTTACCC
>CAMPIF010000181.1 GCA_946886245.1 Ectopseudomonas composti
CTGCTCACCCTGGATGGCGGCCTGCACCTTGAGCTTGGCATCCTTGATATGGGCGACGATCTTCTTCGCCAGCTCCTTGTCGATACCTTCACGGAAAGTGACTTCCTGCTTCATCACCTTGCCCGAGGCATAGGGCTCCTTGGTTTCCAGGCACTGGCAGTCGATCTTGCGCTTGACCAGGCTGCTGCGCACGATGTCGAGCATCTGCTCGAGCATGAACTCGGCTTCGGCGGTCAAGGTCAGCGCCTTGTCCTTGCTCTCGATGCTGCATTTGCCACGCAGGTCGAAACGGCGGTCGAGCTCCTTGATGGCGTTGTCGACCGCATTGGTCAGTTCGTGTTTGTCCAGTTCAGACACGATGTCGAACGAAGGCATGAGCGGGCTCCTGATGGACGGCGCGATCCTCTTCACGGAGTGAACGCGCCTGACTTGACGATAACTATGGCGGGCCCATTATATCCAGACTGATACGCGCCGTTTGGCGTCCTTCCTCTCTGCCTGCGAGTCTGCCCCATGCCCAACCCCCATCTCAGCATCCTGGTGGTGGACGACGCCAAGTTCTCCAGCGCCATGATCGGTCGTGCACTGAGCCAGGCCGGCTATCAGGACGTGCGCTTCGCCAGCAGCGCCAGCGAAGCGCTGCAGTTGCTCGAACAGCGCCCCGCCAGCGTGCTTCTGGCCGACTGGCTGATGCCCGAGATCGACGGCCTGGAACTGACCGCACGGGTACGCCAGCTGGATGAGACCGCCGACCATTACACCTACATCATCCTGCTGACCGGCAAGGAAGGCGAAAACGTCCTGGGCGAAGCCTTCGACCGCGGCGTCGATGACTTCATCAGCAAGGCGGCGATGAACGAACAGCTGGTGCCACGCGTGTACGCCGCTGATCGCCTGTGCAACACCCTGCAACGCCTGCTTCACGAAAACCGCATGCTGACGCAGAACATCGCCAGCCTGGAGCGACGCAATCTGGTCGATCCACTCACCGGCCTGGGCAACCCGCGCTATCTGCGCCAGAAGCTCACCGACAGCCTGCGCCAGATCGAATCGCGCGGCGGCGCCGTGTGCTACCTGCTGATCGGCCTGCAGGACGCCGGTCAGCTGCGCAACCAGTACGGTGACCGCTTCTTCAACGAACTGCTGCATGGCGTCGCGCGACGTCTGCAGCAGCTTGTCAGGCCACTGGACGTGCTGACGCGCCTGGATGACAACCACTTCGGCCTTATCACCCTGCTCGAAGACCTGCACGAGTGCTCGCCGAGCAGCTTCAAGCGCCTGCACGAAGGCCTCAACTTCAAGGCGTTCAAGACCAGCGAAGGTTTCATTACGCTGAAAGCCGGCATCAGCCTGGTCGGTCTGGATGCCAAGGCGCTACCCACCGATACCGAACAACTGATTCAGCATGCGCAGAATCTGCTGCCAGAGTCTTACGCCAGCGGCCGGGTCGCAGCCATGCGCCTGCCTCTGCCGTGACCTGGCACATCCTCGGCGCCGGCAGCCTCGGCAGCCTCTGGGCTGCACGCCTGGCCCGTGCCGGCTTGCCAGTCAGGCTGATCCTGCGCAACCCGCAACGCCTCGAAGCCTATCGACAGGCCGGCGGGATAACGCTGGTCGAGGCCGGCCAGCCTCAGCAATACGCCATTGCCGCAGAGTTGCCGCAAGCGGATACGCCCATCCATCGCCTGCTGCTCGCCTGCAAGGCCTATGACGCACAAGGCGCGGTGGCGACCATCGCCGAACGCCTGACCCCGGGTGCCGAGCTGCTGCTGTTGCAAAATGGCCTGGGCAGCCAGGATGAAGTCGCCCAACGCCTGCCCAGGCAGCGCTGCCTGTTCGTCTCCAGCACCGAAGGCGCTTTTCGCCCCAGCGACTTTCAGGTGGTGTTCGCCGGCCACGGTCACAACTGGCTGGGCGACCCGCACGATCCCCGGCCGCCAGCCTGGCTGGGCCAACTGCAGCGCGCGGGCATCGCTCACCAGTGGAGTCCGGATATCCTCGCGCGTCTTTGGCGCAAGCTGGCGCTGAACTGCGCGATCAACCCGCTCACCGTATTGCACGACTGCCGCAATGGTGGCCTGGCCGAGCACCCGGCCGAGGTCGCCACGCTGTGCGCAGAACTCGGCGAGCTGCTGCAGCGCTGCGGTCAGCCCGCAGCCGCAGAGAATCTGCATGAAGAGGTACAGCGCGTGATAAGCGCCACTGCGGCGAACTACTCCTCCATGCATCAGGACGTTGCACAGGGACGTCGCACCGAGATCAGCTATCTGCTTGGCTACGCCTGCGCCTCGGCGCAGCGTCATCAACTGCATGTGCCGCATCTGGGGCATCTGCAGCAGCGCCTGCTGAGCCACCTGCGTGAACGGGGTTTGCCTCTCGATTGAGTACGCTGGGCGGGTGTAACCCATCACTCGCAGCCTGGCGGGTTGCACCCGCCTGCACAGGCAGTAGGCAATGGCCTGACAGCCGCGCTAACCTGCCGTCTTCACTCGCCACAACGATACCCTCATGAGACTGCGTCAGCGCCTCGAAAATCTGCCAGTGGGCCGCAAGCTGCTCGCCGCGCTGCTGGTGTTGCTCGCCGCTGTGATGCTGGTGGCCAACCTGGCTTTCATCAGCGCTGCCTACTGGATCACCCAGGAGAGCATGGCACCGCAGGCCCTGCACACCCTTGGTCGCCTGATCGCCAGCCCGACGCTGAGCAAGGAGGCCTTGCATTCCTCAGCCTCGGCCGAGGCCGTGCTCAAGCGCCTGGATGATTACGCGCCCCTACGTGCAGCGGTCATCTACGACAGCAATGGCAACAGCCTGGCACAACTGCAGCGAGGGGAAAAATTGCAGCTGCCGCAGCAGCTCAGCCAGCTGCAGAACTGGCGCGAAACGGCCTTTCGCACCAACCTGCTGGTCGACCTGCCGCATCCCAGTGGTCGTCCCGGCGCCTTGCTGCTAGTGGCTTCCAGCGAATTGCCTGGCGCTTTCTATACCGGAACCCTGACCGCAAGCCTGGTCATTCTGGCGTTCAGCGTGCTGCTGTGGATGCTGGTGGCCAGGCAGATCAAACGCCTGGTGACCAAGCCCATTCGCCGCCTGGAGGAGCTTTCACGTCAGGTCACCCGCGAAGAGAACTATGCGCTGCGCGCCAATCGCGGCAATCAGGACGAGATCGGCAGCCTGGCCGATGCGTTCAACACCATGCTGATGCGCATGGAAGCCCGCGAACAGCAGCTCAAGCGCGCCCGCGACGACGCCCAGCAGGCCTTCGATCAGGCGCAGAGCCTGGCCGAGGAAACCCGCCACTCCAACCGCAAGCTGGAGCTGGAAGTGCAGGTGCGCAGCAAGATCGAGAAAAAACTCACCGGTTTTCAGAACTACCTCAACAGCATCATCGACTCCATGCCCTCGGCGCTGATCGCCCTCGACGAACAGCTCTACGTCACGCAGTGGAACCAGGAGGCCAGCGCCCTGTCCGGCACGCGCCTGGAAGAGGCGCTGAATCAGCCAGTATTTCTTGCTTTCCCGCCACTCAAACCCTTTCTCGCGCAGCTCAAGCGCACCGCCGAGCAGCATCGGGTGGAGAAGATCGAGCGCGTCACCTGGCACAAGGACGAAGAACCCCACCACTACGCCCTGACCTTCTACCCGCTGATGGGCAGCGCCGGCCGGGGCGTGGTGATCCGCATCGACGACATCACCCAGCGCCTGGCTCTGGAAGAAATGATGGTGCAGTCGGAGAAGATGCTCTCGGTCGGAGGCCTGGCGGCAGGCATGGCACATGAAATCAACAACCCGCTCGGCGCCATCCTGCACAACGTGCAGAACATCCGCCGGCGCCTGTCGCCCGGCCTGGAAAAGAACGTCGAACAGGCCGAGCAGGCCGGCGTCAGCCTGCCTGCCATTGAGCATTACATGGAGGCACGCGAGGTACCGCGCCTGCTCGACGGCATCCAGCAGGCCGGCCAGCGCGCCGCCAAGATCGTCAGCCACATGCTCAGTTTCAGCCGGCGTAGCGACCGCCAGCTATCGCCCTGCGATCTGCCGGCGCTGATCGACCAGGCCCTGGAGATCGCCGGCAACGACTTCGATCTGACCGACAGTTTCGACTTCAAGGCCCTGGAGATCGTGCGCCAGTTCGATCCGCTGCTGGGCCCGGTGGCCGGCACCGCCAACGAACTGGAGCAGGTGCTGCTCAACCTGCTGAAGAACGCCGCCCAGGCCATTCACCAACGCGACCAGGACACCGAGCCCGGCCGCATCATCCTGCGCACTCGGCAGGCCGGCGGTTGGGCGGAAGTCCAGGTGGAGGACAACGGCACCGGCATGAGCGAGGTGGTGCGCAAACGCATCTTCGAGCCCTTCTTCACCACCAAGGAGGTCGGCCAGGGCACCGGACTCGGCCTGGCGGTCTCCTACTTCATCATCACCAACAATCACAAAGGGCAGATGGAGGTGCACTCGACGCCAGGCCAGGGCACCTGTTTCACCCTGCGCCTGCCGCTGGCCTCCCTGCCCGAGCACACAGGACTCTGAGCCATGGGCTTTCGCCTCTCGAAGATCTATACCCGCACCGGCGACAAGGGGGAAACCGGCCTGGCCGACGGCCGCCGGGTCGGCAAGGACCACCCACGTATCGAGGCCATCGGCGAGCTGGACACGCTCAACAGCCAGCTCGGCCTGCTGCTGGCCGAGCTCGACGAGGCCGCCACGACCTGGCCCGCACTCAAGGAGATCAGCGAGGTGCTGAGCCCCTGCCAGCACCGCCTGTTCGACCTGGGTGGCGAGCTGGCGATGCCCGAGTATCAGGCCTTGCAAGAGGTGGAAGTGCAGCGTCTGGAGGCGGCCATCGACCGCTGGAACGAAGAGGTCGGGCCACTGGAAAACTTCATTCTGCCCGGCGGCTCCAGGCTGATCGCCCAGGCCCATGTCTGCCGCAGCTTCGCGCGCAGCAGCGAACGTCGCTGTCAGCACCTCAATGCCGTCGAGCCATTGCGCGGTGCAGGTCTGGCCTACGTCAACCGCCTCTCCGACCTGCTGTTCGTCGCTGCCCGCCTGATCGCCAAGCGCCAGGGCATCGCTGAAGTGCTGTGGAAGGCGGCAGACAAGCCGTAGAAGTACGCCAGACCTGTAGGAGCGAATTCATTCGCGATCATAGCAGCCTCGGTGCCATCCGCTCCTACCGACCGTGCATACAGGGTAGTAGGGCGTACTCGCGGAGCAGTACGCCATTCTTGGGTACGATGATGGGTTGCGGAGCCAGGCCAGGTATGAACCTGCGGACTGTTCGCCTATGCTCCTGAGTCCGCCCTACGGCCAGAACGCGCGGATACCGGCCACGCCCTGCGCGCCAGCCTGCCCGGCGCGCTCGATATCGGCCGGACCTACACCGCCCAGCAGATAAGCCGGCAGGTTGAAATGGGTCAGCATCTCGCGCGCGGCTTCCCAGCCCAGCGGCTGCGCTTCGGGATGAGTCGCGGTCGCCTGCACCGGCGACAGGGTGACGAAGTCCACGCCCATCTGCATGGCCAGCGTCAGCTCCTCGGCACTGTGGCAGGACGCAGCCAACCAGCGATCCTCAGGGAAAGGGCGGCCACCAGCGGCGTACTTGCGCAGCTGCTCGGCGGTCAGGTGCCAGCCGGCCGCAGGAAAATCCCCCAGCCACTCCAGCGGCCCTTTGAGCATCAGCTGCGCCTTGCCGGCACACAGGCCCTGCACATCGACAGCCAGGTCGCGGTATTGTGGGTCGAACATGTTCGGCGCACGCAGTTGAATCAGTCGCACGCCCTGCGCCAGGGCGCTGCGGATGCCGGCGAGCAGCTCACTCGGCGGCTGGCCATCCGGGGTGATCAGGTAGCGATCAGGCAGGCGCGCGGCGGCGACTATGGGTTTGTTCGCGGCGGGAAACTCGTACTCCAGCAATTGCCGCTCGCTGGTCCAGGCCAATGGCTGACCTTCCGCGCCATGCGGCTCACCACTGAAGGCCGAGACTTCCCAGACGTCCAGCAACACCTGCTTGTCCGGGTAGTCGTGGCGAATCTGGATCAGCGGGCGCGCAGCCTGCGGACGAATGCCCAGTTCCTCCTCCAGCTCGCGATCGAGGGCGGCGCGCACGGCCTCGCCCTCCTCCACCGTGCCGCCGGGAAATTCCCACAGACCGCCCTGGGGCTTGTCCTGCGGGCGCCTGGCGATCAGGATGCGTCCATCGGCACCCCGAATCACCGCTGCTGCGACATGAACGCGTTTCACCCCTTTACCTCCTGCAATGCCGCCTGATACCAGCGTTGGAATGCCGGCCAGCGATAGATGGTTTCGACATAAGTCGCTGCCGCTGTCGGCAGCGCCACATGATAACTGCGCAGACGCGCGGCGACCGGTGCATAGAAGGCATCGGCAATGCTGGCCTGACCGAACAGATAGTTGCCGGTGCTGGCGAAACGCTCGCGGCAGCCGGCCCAGATCGCGCAAATGCGATCGATATCGGCCTGCGCCGCGTCCGGTAGCTCGAGCAACGCCTTGTCTCGCGCCAGGTCCATCGGCAGGTGGCTACGCAGAGCGCCGAAGCCGCTGTGCATCTCCGCACAGACGCTACGCGCCAAGGCACGGGCCTGACGATCCTGCGGCCACAGCTGCGCCTCGGGATAGCACTCGGCCAGATACTCGGCTATCGCCAGGGAATCCCACACCGGCCCGTGCTCGGTCAGCAGAACCGGCACCTTGCCGGTGGGCGAATGGCGCAGCAGTTGCGCACGGCTGTCGGGCTGGTACAGGCGCACCAGCACCTCTTCGCATTCCACGCCAGCCAGCTCGACCGCCAGAGCGGCGCGCAACGACCAGGAGGAATAGTTCTTGTCGCCAATCACCAGTTTCAGAGCCATCTCGCGCATCCTCGGGAATGAAGTCGCTCGACGTTAAAAGCCTGCCCCCCGAATAGCAAATTCCCGCGCGTCATGGGGGCATGAGGCGCGGGAATACGGACGAGCAGGACGCGATCAGGTGCGATATTCGGCGTTGATCTTGACGTACTCGTGGGACAGGTCGGTGGTCCAGATGGTCTCGCTGCAGCTGCCACGGCCAAGTTCGATGCGAATGGTGATTTCCTCACGGGCCATCACCGCCGCGCCCTGTTCTTCGGTGTAGGTGGTCGCGCGGCAGCCCTTGCTGGCGATGCAGACCTCGCCGAGGAACACGTCGATCTTGCTCACATCCAGCTGCGCTACCCCGGCATAGCCCACGGCAGCCAGGATACGTCCCCAGTTCGGATCGGAGGCGAACAGCGCGGTCTTGATCAGCGGTGAATGGGCCACGGCGTAGGCCACGTCCAGGCACTCCTGATGCGTGCCACCGCCGTTGACCTGTACGGTAACGAATTTGGTCGCGCCCTCGCCGTCGCGGACGATGGCCTGCGCCACCTCCATGAATACCTCGAACACGGCCTGCTTGAGCTTGGCGAACAACTCACCGGAAGCCTCGGTGATTTCCGCCAACGCAGCCTGGCCGGTAGCGATCAGCATGCAGCAGTCATTGGTGGAGGTGTCACCATCGATGGTGATGCGGTTGAACGACTTGTTCGCCGCGTCGCGCACCAGATCCTGCAACACGCCCTGGGCCACCTTGGCGTCGGTGGCGATGTAGCCGAGCATGGTGGCCATGTTCGGGCGGATCATGCCGGCGCCCTTGGAGATGCCGGTGACGGTGATGGTCACGCCATCGTGCTGGAACTGCCGGCTGGCGCCCTTGGGCAGGGTGTCGGTGGTCATGATGCCGGTGGCCGCTGCTTCCCAGTTGTCGGCCTTGAGATCATCCAGCGCCGCCTGCAGCGCGGACTCGATCTTCTCGACCGGCAGCGGCTCGCCGATCACACCGGTGGAAGCGAGGAAAACCTCCCTGGGACGGCAGCCGAGCGACCTGGCCACCGACGACGCCGACAATTTCACGGTCTGGCGGCCACGCTTTCCCGTGAAGGCATTGGCATTGCCGGAATT
>CAMPIF010000182.1 GCA_946886245.1 Ectopseudomonas composti
TCCTCGCCCAGCACCCGCTGACGGTGACGGCAGCGCAGCGCCAGGCGGCCGCGGCCTATCTGGTCGAGGAGCTGGCGGCCAAGCCCATCGAGTTCACCTTCAGCAAGTACGCCCGGCAACTGCTCGACACCCTGCAGCAGCGCATGCAGGCCAGCCATGTCTGGGATGACTACCGCGCCGCGCTGGACAACCTGCGCGGCCGGCCGGTGCAGCGCTGGTCGCTGGCGCAGACCTGGCTCGATGGCCTCTGCGCGCAGGACGAGGCGCTGGCCGAGCTGGTCGACTACATTCCCGAAGCCGTGGCCATCAGCCTGCTGGACGACGAGTTCCCGCGTCGCTTCACCGAAGTCGACCTGCGTTTCACCGTCAGCGGCCTGCTCGGCGATCACCCGCGTGTGCAGGGTGGTGCCCTGGTGTTGGCCATCGACGATTACTTCGCCCGTCTGCAGCAGCACCGCGGCGACTTCGTGCCGCAGTTGCAGCGCTACCAGGCGCTGCGCCAGGAGGTCATCAACCGCGAGCGCCAGGCCCTGCGCCTGTCCGAGTTCAAGCCACGGCCGCTGTCGTCCTTCGTGCGTAACAAGTTGATCAACGATGTGTACCTGGGTTTCATCGGCGACAACCTGGCCAAGCAGATGGGCACCGCTGGCGAGAACAAGCGCACCGACCTGATGGGCCTGCTGATGCTCATCTCGCCGCCCGGCTACGGCAAGACCACGCTGATGGAGTACGTGGCGCACCGCCTGGGTCTGATCTTCATGAAGATCAACGGCCCGGCCCTGGGCCACGAAGTGCGTTCCATCGACCCGGCGCAGGCGCCGGACGCCACTTCGCGCCAGGAGCTGGAAAAGCTCAACCTGGCGCTGGAAATGGGCAACAACGTGATGCTGTATGTCGACGACATCCAGCACACCCACCCGGAGTTCTTGCAGAAGTTCATCTCGCTCTGTGACGGCACGCGGCGCATCGAAGGCGTATGGAAGGGCAAGACCAAGACCTACGACATGCGCGGCAAGAAGTTCTGCGTGGTGATGAGCGGCAACCCGTACACCGAGTCCGGCGACGTGTTCAAGATCCCCGACATGCTCGCCAACCGGGCCGACATCTACAACCTGGGCGACACCCTGGGTGGCATGCAGGAAGCCTTCGCGCTGTCCTATATCGAGAACAGCCTGACGTCCAACCCGGTGCTGGCGCCGCTGGCCACCCGCGACATGGCCGACGTCTACCGCTTCGTCGCCAAGGCCGAGGGCAAGCCGTTCTCCGCCAACGAGCTGTCGCACACCTACAGCGCCGCCGAGATCAACGAGATCAGCTCGACCCTGCAGCGCCTGATGCAGATTCGCGATGTGGTCGGTCGGGTCAACCAGCAGTACATCGTCAGCGCCGCGCAGGCCGACAGCTACCGCACCGAGCCGCCGTTCAAGCTGCAGGGCAGCTACCGCAACATGAACAAGATGGCCGAGAAGATCAGCGCGGTGATGAATGACGCCGAACTGCTGCAACTGATCGCCGACCACTATCAGGGCGAGTCGCAGTTGCTCACCACCGGTGCCGAGGAGAATCTGCTCAAGCTCGCCGAGCTGCGCGGCAACCAGACGCCCGAGCAGGCCGAACGCTGGGCGCAGATCAAGCGCGACTTCATGCGCAACAAGGCCATGGGCGGCAGCGACAGCGATGTCGGTGGCCGCATGGTGGCGCAGCTCAATGATCTGGTCGAGAGCGTGCGCGGCCTGGGCACGGGCAAGTCGTCCGGCGAGGCGCCGAGCATTCCCTGGCAGCAGCTGCTCGCCGGCCTGGACAACCTCGGCAAGCTGCGCCCGCAGGTTGAGGTGGTTGCGCCGCCACAGCAGGGCACGCAAAAATTGCTGGAAAGCCTGGCCGACAGCCTGGAAAACAGCTTCCTGCCGCTGGTCAAGGCGATGGACAAGAAAATCGACATCGATTTGCGTACCCACAACCGCATGCTGGAAATCTCCACCCAACTGCGTGACCTCGGTACGCTGCTCGGGCACGAGCAGCGCACCGACGTCTCGGATGACGAGGCGCCGTGAGACGAGGCTGGCTGACCGAGCTGCGTCCGCTGCTGGTGATCAGCGGCGTGATGCTGCTGGTGCAGCTGGTCAATGGCGCCTTCGCGGGTGCCTTGAACGTCTGGGGGCTGCTACCCCGGCATGTCGAGGCGCTGCCCGGGATTCTCTTCGCGCCTTGGCTGCATGGCAGTTGGGCGCATCTGCTCAGCAACCTCAGTGGTCTGCTGGTGCTCGGCAGCCTGGTGCTGCTGCGCTCGCGTCGCGATTTCTATTTTTCCAGCGCCTTCATCATCCTTGGCAGCGGGGCGCTGGTCTGGCTGTTCGGTCGTACCGGCCTGCACGTCGGTGCCAGCGGCTGGCTGTTCGGCTTCTGGGGGCTACTTCTGGCGCGCGCGTGGTTCGAGCGCAGCCTGCTCGATCTGCTGTTGGCGGTGCTGGTGTTCTTCCTTTACGGCGGCTGGTTCTTCGGCCTGCTGCCGCGTGCTGGCGTTTCCTTCGAATACCACCTGGCGGGGGCTTTTTGTGGGGTGCTTTACGCCGCCCTGAGCCGCCGCCGTCTCACTCGATGAAAAGGACTTTATATGGACTTCAACCGTCTCGATCAGCAACTGCGTGACAGCCTGGCCGATCTGCGCCTGAGCAATGAGGAGCGTGACGAGCTGCGCCAGCTGGGCAGTGAACTGAGTAGCGACCAGGTGCGTTTCATGCGCAACCGCGCCTTCGCCCTGGCGCGAGAACTGATGCGTGAGCCGGAGAACGTCGAGCCGGCGCTGAAATGGCTCGAGCAGGTGATCAAGACCCTCGACAGCGCCGGCAGCGCGCCGCGCGTGGAGCATGCCAGCGCTCACTTCAGTCCGGGCGAGAGCTGCCGGCGCAAGATTCGCGAGCTGTGCCGCCAGGCGCGCAAGAGCGTGGATATCTGCGTCTACACCATCTCCGACGATCAGCTCAGCGAAGAGGTGCTCGCCTGTCATGAGCGCGGCATCGCCGTGCGGGTGATCACCGACAACGAAAAACAGTTCGATGTCGGCAGCGATATCCAGTGGCTGCGTGACAAGGGGGTGCCGCTGCGCATCGACGCCGGGCCTTATCACATGCACCACAAGTTCGCCCTGTTCGACGGCCGCCTGCTGCTCAACGGCAGCTTCAACTGGACGCGCAGCGCCACCACCAGCAACGAGGAAAACCTGCTGGTGATCGACCACCCGCAGCTGCTGGCAGCCTACAGTCGTGAGTTCGAAGCGCTCTGGGCACGTTACGCAGGCAACTGATGAATCATCCTCACGCTCGCCAGCTCCTCGGCTTCTACCGCAGTTGCTACCTGGCCGACAGCCGCGACCTGGACCTGGATAACCTCGGCAAGCTGCCCGCCAACCGCTGGGCCTGGCTCGATGGGCTCGAGGAACTGGCCAGCGGCGGCATACCGCTGTTACCGCTGTCGGCCGAGCTGGGTCACGCGCTGGCCGAGGCGCAGGCGCTGTATCAGCGTGAGCTGCAACTGGTCTATGGCGTGCTGCCGATCTGTGGCCGCCTGCAATTGGAGGGCGGTGGTTCGCAGACGATCTGCGGCCCGCTGTTCTATTACGAGGCGAGCCTGCAACCGACGGCGGACGGGCAGAGCCACTTGCTCGCCATCGACCCGCAGCAGGTGCATGGCAACTGGCGTCTGCTGCGCCGTCTGTTCGATGAAAGCGGCCACGCCAGCCTCGATGGTCTGCCACTGCCGGCGGCACCACTGGATGCTGCCGCGCTGGGCCAGTTGCTCGCCTGGGTGGCGCGCAATACGCAGGTGCGCGAGGTCAGCGAGGCCGCTGGTTTCCCGCAGTTGGTGAGCGCTGAGGTGTTGGCCAAGGCCCAGCGGCGTCGCAGTTTGTCGCTGCAGGCGGGTGCCTTCGTCGCGCTGGTGCCGCGCGGTAGCGGTAGCCGTGGCATCGCCCATGAGTTGCAACTGCTGCAGGACGCCGAGCGACTGTCACCTGCCTTGTTGCAGCTGTTGGGCGAAACACCCCCTGTGCAGGCGGTGGGCTCGACCAGCAAGCCGCAGCGTCTGCCGGCGCAGCTCAGCACTGCCCAGTGCCAGGCGCTGGCCAATGCCGCGCGCCACCCGCTGAGCCAGATTTCCGGCCCGCCCGGTACCGGCAAGAGCTACAGCCTGGCGGCGCTGGCGCTGGATCGCTATCTGCAGGGTGAGAGCGTGCTGCTGGTCAGCCGCAGTGCCCAGGCGGTGCGCGTGATCGCGCACAAGTTGCGCGAGGATTTCGGCCTGCGTGACGGCGTGCTCGAAGGCGACGGCCAGAGCCTGCGCCAGGCCTTGCGCGAGCGTCTGGAGCGGTTGCTGCAGGGCGAGTTCGAATGGGTGTCGGAGCAAGCCGAAGAGCGTCAACGCAGCGAGCTGCAAGTGCTGACCGAGGCCGAGCTGCGCCTGTCGGCAGATTTTCGTAAGCGCTGCGAGCAGGCTGTGCGCTGGAGCCGCCTGTTGCTGCGCGCCGAACGTGGCAGCCTGGCCTTCTGGCAGCGCTGGTTGCAGGTGCCCTGGGTACGCAGGCGCATCGGCAGCAGTGTGCGCCCCTGGGCATTGCTGGATGAGTTGCGTGATTGCCAGCAGCGCCGCCAGCTTCTGAGCCGTGAGCACCTCAACAGTCATCGCGCCCTGAACCTCAAGCGCCTGCTGGTCAGCGACCGCGCGCTGTTCGTGCGTTACAACCAGGCCATTCGCGCGCGCAGCTCACAGCGTCAACTGGCCTTGTTCGAGGATATCGACCCGGCGCGCCTGCTGGCTGCCTTTCCGATCTGGGTGGTGACCCTGGACGAATTGCACCGCCTGCTGCCACTGCGTCCGGAGCTGTTCGATGTGATGGTGATGGACGAGGCGACGCAGTGCGACATCGCCTCGGCGCTGCCGGCCTTCCAGCGCTGCAAGCGCGCCGTGGTCACCGGCGATGCGCGCCAATTGCGGCACATCTCCTTTCTCTCCCGCACGCGCGAAACGCAGTTGCTGCAGCGCGCCGGCCTGCAGGCCGAGGAGCGCGAGGCCTGGAGCTACCGCGACAACAGCGTGCTGGATCTGGTCGGCCTGCAGTTGGCCAGCCAGGAGGCGGTGGTTTTTCTCGATGAGCATTTCCGCAGCCGCCCGGCGCTGATCCGCTTCAGCAACGAGCTGTTCTACGACCAGCGCCTGCGGGTGATGAAGGAGCGCCCCGGCGTTGATGCCTGCGACAGCCTGCAGCTGCTGCGTATCGAGGGCCAGCGCGGGCGCAACGGTGCCAACGAGGCGGAGGTCGAGCGGGTGCTGGCGCTGATCACGGCGCACCTGGCCGAATACCAGGGCAGCCCGCTCAAACCGAGCATCGGCGTGCTGTCGCCGTTTCGCGATCAGGTCGAGCGCATCCGCACACGCATCGGCGAAACGCTGCCGTTGGAGCAACTGCGCGAGTTTCGTCTGCTGGTGGATACGCCCTACGGCTTTCAGGGCGAGGAGCGCGACCTGATGATCCTCAGTTTCGCCATCGACCGCGAATCGAGTCAGGCGGCCAGCTACCTGAACCGCGCCGATCTGTTCAACGTCGCCATCACGCGTGCCCGCGAGCGCCAGGTGCTGCTGTTCAGCGGTGACGAACGCCAGTTACCGGCCACGCATCTGTTGCGCCGCTACCTGGAATTCCTGCACAAGCCTGGTGTCAGTTGGCAGGCGGGGGCTGTGGAAGTCGCCCGGCAGAACCTGTGTCAGGCGCTCGAAAGTCAGGGCGTCAGCGTGTGGAGTCACTATCCGCTGGCCGGACAGGTGCTGGACCTGTTCTGTCGCCGGGGCGACAGGTGCCTGGCCATCGACCTGATCGGTTTTCCGGGGGAGGGCGAGGGCTTTCTCGAGCTGGAGCGCTACCTGGTGCTGGCGCGCGCCGGCCTGGAGACCTTGCCGCTGAGCTACGGTCTATGGCGTGAGGCACCGGAGCAGGCGTTGCAGGCGGTACTGGCGCGACTCTGACACTGTCAGCCCTTGAGCCGATGTCGCGGGCTTTCTTGACGCGCGCGGCGATCGTGCCTAGGCCTGTATCAGGCAGACCATCAATGTACCGGGGGGCTCATGGCGCTGCGCAACGCTGTTCAACTGATCACTTATCCCGACCGCCTGGGGCGTAACCTGGGGGAGCTTTACCAGCTGTTGGATCGGCACCTGGGGGACGCGCTTGGTGGGGTGCATATCCTGCCGCTGTATCCGTCCAATGCCGACGGTGGCTTCTCACCGCTCACGCACATGGAGGTGGATCCACGTTACGGCGACTGGGCGGATGTCGAGCGCATCTCCGCACGCTTCGACCTGTGCGTCGACCTGGTGATCAGCCACATCGCGGACGAGTCGCCGGAGTTTCTCGATTTCGTTGCGCATGGCCAGGACTCGCCCTACGCGGATCTCTTCGTTCAGGTCGATCGCTTCGGCGAAATCAGCCATGACGACCTGGCCAAGATCCATATCCGCAAGGAAAAGGAGCCGTTTCGCGAGGTGCGCCTGGCCAATGGTGAAACCTGTCGGGTCTGGTGCACGTTCACCGAACGGCAGATCGACCTCAATTACGACTCGCCGAAAACCTATCAGTTGATGGAGCAGTACATGGCCTTCCTCGCGGCGCGCGGGGTCAGGCTGTTTCGCCTGGATGCCTTCGGCTACACCACCAAACGCATCGGTACCAGCTGCTTTCTGGTGGAGCCGAACGTGTACCGCATCCTCGAGTGGTTCCGCGAAACCGGGGTCAAGTACGAGGCCGAGATGCTGCCGGAGGTGCATGACCACATCAGTTACCAGTACGCCATCTCGCGGCGGCAGATGCGCCCGTACGGCTTCGCGCTGCCGCCCTTGGTCCTGCACGCACTGCTCAGTGGCAGCAGCCGCTACCTCAAGAACTGGTTGCGGATGTGCCCACGCAACCAGATCACCGTGCTCGATACCCACGACGGCATCTGCATTCCGGATGTCGAAGGCATGTTGCCCGAGGCGCAGATCCAGTACCTGATCGACGAGGTCTCGACACGCAGTGCCGACCCCATCATGCGTCGCTCGGCGGTGAACGTGCACAGCGTCGGGGCCATCTACCAGCTGACCTGCACCTTCTACGAGGCGCTGATGCGCAATGACGAGGCTTATATCGCCGCACGCGCCATCCAGTTCTTCGCGCCCGGTATCCCGCAGGTTTACTACGTTGGCCTGTTGGCTGGCTGCAACGACTTCGACCTGCTCGAGCAGACCGGCGAGGCGCGCGACGTCAATCGCCACTACTACAGCCTCGAGGAGGCCGAGCAGGCCTTGCAGCAACCACTGGTGCAGCGCCTGCTGGCGCTGATGCGTTTGCGTTGTCAGCATCCGGCTTTCGAGGGGCGTTTCGAGCAGAACTATTCGGCTGACGATCAACTGCTGCTGGCCTGGCGTCATGGCGAGCATTACTGCCGTTTGCACCTCGATCTGAGCAGCCTGCAAGCGATCATCGACTACACCGATGGACAACTGGGTATCTGCCGCATGACCTGTTGAAGGTCGGCGTGGGTCATGCTTTCGCGTTAGACTTGCGCTCTTTCGACCAGCCAAGAAGCCCGCCATGGCCCTGCCATCGACCACCTACAAGATCGAACTGAACCTCACCGACATGGATCGCAGCGTTTATGAGAACCTGCGTTTCACCGTCGCTCGCCACCCGTCCGAGACCGAAGAGCGCCTGGCCGCGCGGTTGATTGCCTATGCGCTGTTCTACCACGAGCAACTGGCGTTCGGTCGCGGCCTGTCGGATGTCGATGAGCCGGCGCTGTGGGAAAAGAGCCTGGACGATCGCGTGCTGCACTGGATCGAAGTGGGTCAGCCCGACAGCGAGCGCATCACCTGGTGCTCGCGGCGCACCGAGAAGTTCAGCGGAACTAAAGAGGCCACCGGGGCGTCGCCCAG